>CALKVR010000059.1 GCA_938004815.1 uncultured Polyangiaceae bacterium
GCTTGCGGTAGAGCCGCGCTGCTTCAACGTCGTCGCGCGGCAGTCCACGGCCCCCCTCGACCATCCGCCCGAGGTCGTTGCATCCATTCGAGCTGCCACCGTTGCAAGCCTGACGATAGAACCCCGCCGCCTTGATGTCGTCTCTGGCAACGCCCCGACCGTTCTCATACGCCCAGCCTAGGTTTTGGCAGGCTCCCGAGCCGCCCCCTTGGCAGTGAGCCTGGAGTAGGGGCAACGCTCGACGATAGAGCTGGATTGCTTTCTCGGTGTCCTTGGGAAAGCCGACGCCGCCCTGCCAGTACAGGTTGGCGAGGTTTCGGCACGCCATACCTTCGTTGGCATCACAGCCCTTCTGGAAGAGGGACGCCGCCTTCGGCCAATCGACCGCCAGACCCGCGCGGCCGCTCTTGTAGAGGGTGCCGAGGTTGGAACACCCCATTGCCCAGCCGCCGTTGCACGCCTTTTCGTTGAACGTGCGCGCCTTCACTTCGTCGCGAGGGACGCCTTCGCCGTTCAGGTACAGCGCGCCCAGATTGTTGCAACCTCGGGGATCACCCGCATCGCACGCTCGCCGGGTGAGGGCGACTTGCTTCGCGACGTCTTGGGTCAGACCACCCGCGCCGGCGCCATACAGGAACCCGAGCCCGGCGCAGCTGTTCTGCACACCGCCGTCGCATGCGCGCTGGTACAAGCGCGCCGCTTCAGCGACGTCTTGCTTCTGCCCCTCTCGCCCGTAGTGAACCATGTACGCGAGGCGGGAGCAGCTCTCGGCGTTGCCGAGATCGCATTGCTTGCGGCAGTCGGCGGCGTCGGTGCTGGCACAGACGTGTGCGACGTTGGCGGTGGGCTTGGTGCACTTGCCACCAACCGCCACCATCCCCCGCGGACAGTCGGCTGCTTCATCGGGGCCGGGCAGAGCCGCGCTCTTGGCTTGAACCGCCTTCAGCTCGAGTCGCAGCAAGGCACCGCAGCCTGCGGTGGGACCCGAAGCGCCCTGGCTGGCCGCCTCACAAGCCTGAGGCGCGCCGTCACGACGGGCGACCCGTTTCTGACTCTCGCTGGCGGCAGCGGCGGTCGCGCCGAAGATGTCGACCGCGGCGCCGATCTTGCCGACGGTGCCGGACCGCATCGAGAACGCGCCCAGGTACGCGCCACGAACGAAGTGGGTCGCCTTGGTGCAGTCACCGCGCAGCCGTGTTCGCTCTACGGAAGCCAACGTCGTGCGCTTCTTGCCCACCATGATGAGGGCGAGGTCCAGCGACGAGCCACGCTCGAGGCCGGCGCTCAACTCGATGCCGCTGGTCGGCAGGTTCGCACGCACCTCGTCCTTGCCCACGAGCTGGATGACGTCCTCCTTCGGGCTGGTAGCGAGGAACCCATAGTCGCCGTCTACCGAGCAGTCGGCGAGCAGCTCGAGCTTCTTGCAGTCGTAGGAGACGACCGCGACGCCCTTGTTCATGACCTCTTCGAGGTCGCTGCGTTGATGGCTCAGCCAGTCGACGATGAGCGGTGTCGATCGGTCGGGGACCTCGCGGCACGGCGCCTCGCCGGCCGCCTCGTTGGCAGTGAGCTCCGGCGGCCTGATGGCCTCGCCCCCCATCCCCGCCGCGCAGCCGGGACCGAATAACGACAAGAGCACAATCATCAAAACAAGGACCGGATCGCGACGGGTTCGCCTGGACATGGATCCGGACACGCTATCTGGTTGCTGGTGCAACGACAAGGATCTAGGCTAGGCCATGGGTCGAGCCGCCTGCGGCTTCTCCGTGCTCCCCTCGTGAATCGTGACGTCGATTCGCGTGCCGGGCCGAGCGCCGCCGCTGCTGATCGCGATCTTGCCTCCGCCCCACTCCCCGAGGAGACGCCGGATGCCGCCCAAAGCGGGCCGCTCGTAATAAGGGGCGAACCCATCCGGAGCGATGCCCGCGCCGTGATCGGCGACGCTGAGCACGGCGCCATCATCCGAGCGGCAGAGGCGCACGAGCACCTCCGCCCCAGCGGGGCCTTCGGCGACGGCGTTCGCGATCAGCTCGGCGAGCGCCCGCGCCCAGCTCGGTGGCGGGCCGGGCACGATGACAGGACCGTCACAGCTCAAATCCAGTCGAAGGTTCACCGACGACGCGTCGCACGCTTCGGCGACAGCCACCAACACCTCGACGAGGTTCGTCTCGTCCAGGTCGGTGAACAGGTTGGGGTGGGTGTGGCCCGATGGCAGCGCCGGAGGTCCGTGCATGCGCGATCACTCTGCATCGAGCGTGCCTCTCCCCCGCTCTTCTACTTACTGGACTGACAGGCGGCGGAATGCCCCTTGCTCGTCTGGCGGCATGCAAAAGACGTCGACGAGCACGAAGGCCGGCAAACCCGATGAGCGCGGTGAGGCGCGCGAGCGCCACGAGCCCAAGCCGCCGTTCCCCGCGCAACATCAGGAGCCGCCCGGCATCGAGGCCGAGCTCGAGCCCAGGCCCCGCTACATGGCAAAAGGATACAAGGGCGCCGACAAGCTGGCGGGGCGTGTGGCGCTCATCACCGGCGGCGACTCGGGGATCGGCCGAGCGGTGGCCGTGCTCTACGCCCGAGAAGGGGCAGACGTCGCGATCGTCTACTTGCCGGAGGAGCAGACCGACGCCGAAGAGACCAAGCGCGCGGTCGAGCGCGAAGGCCGGCGAGCGCTTCTCGTCCCAGGCGACGTGCGAAGCGCCAAGTTCTGCTCCGAAGCGGTCGAGGCCACCGTCACCGCTTTCGGCAAGCTCGACATCCTGGTCAACAACGCCGCGTTTCAGAAGCATCAGCCGTCGCTCGCGGAGGTGAGCGAGGAGCAGTGGGAGCGGACGCTACAGACCAACGTCACGGGGTACTTTCACATGGCCAAGGCGGCGCTCGAGCACATGAAACCTGGCTCGACCATCGTGAACACCGGCTCGATCACCGGGTTGGAGGGCAGCAAGGAGCTCTTGGACTACTCGGCGACGAAAGGCGCGATCCACGCCTTCACCAAGTCGTTGGCCAAAAACCTGGTGGAGAAGAGAATCCGCGTCAATTGCGTCGCGCCCGGTCCGGTGTGGACACCGCTCAACCCGTCGGACCTGCCCGCAGAAGAGACGGCCGAGTTCGGCTCCACCACGCCGATGAAGCGGCCCGCACAACCGGAAGAGATCGCCCCAGCCTTCGTCTTCTTCGCCTCCGAGCTCGACTCCAGCTACGTGACGGGCGAAGTGCTCACGCTCCTCGGGGGTGACACGACGGCTGCCTGACCGCCGGCCTGAGCTCGGTGCCTCACCGCGCGGCGACGATATCTTTCAGCCGGTCTTTCTGCACCTTGCCCATCGCGTTGCGAGGCAGGGTGTCGACCACGACGAGCGCGCGCGGCACTTTGTAGGCGACGAGACGCTCCTTCGCCCAGGCGCGGAGCGCCTCGAGCTCCAGCGTGGCGCCGGAAGCGAGGACCACGACGGCGGTGACGCGGTCCCCCCACTCGGCGTCCGGCACCCCGATCACGGCCACCTCGGCGATGCTCGCGTGATCGCGCAACACCTCCTCGACCTCGAGCGCGCTGATTTTCTCGCCGCCCGACTTGAGGATGTCCACGCTCGTGCGACCGAGCAGCACCACGTGACCCGCCGCTTCGCGCCGCGCCACGTCACCCGTTCGGAACCACCCGTTGGTGAAAGCCTCACGCGTCGCTGCCTCGCGGCCGTGGTAGCCCGCGAACACCGACGGCCCGCGAACCCACAGCTCACCCGTTGCAGCGTCCTCGCCATCGTCGCCCACGATCCGCGCCTCGACCGAGGGCAGCGGCGCGCCGACGGCCCCCGCGACACGTCCGGCCGGATCGAGCGGATTCGAGAGCGCCATCCCGATCTCCGTCATCCCGTACCGCTCCAGCGGGATCGAGCCCGCGACACGGCGCCAACGTGCATCGCGCGCGCCGCCGCCCCGAATCGATCCCGCGCCGCCACGTCCATCTGCTCCATCGCATCGAGCAAGCGTTGGTACATCGTCGGCACCGCCATGAAGACGGTCGCGCGCGCCATCTCTTCGATCACGAGGGCCGGATCGAACCGCGACAGCATGCGGATCGCGCACGGCGTCACGAGCGCGTTGAGGAAAGCCACCACCACGCCGTGCAGGTGATGCATCGGCAGCGCGTGCAGCAGCACGTCGCCCGCGCGCATCCCCCACGCCTCGCGCAGCGCCGCCGCCTGCGCCGCCAGGTTCCCGTGCGTGATCACCGCGCCCTTCGGCTTGCCGGTCGTGCCGCTCGTGAAGAGGATCAGCGCAGCGTCAGTTTCGCAAATCGGAGCTGCAGCGTCGGTTCCTGTGATTTCACCCCCCCAGCCCCCCTCCCCTTCGGCGAGGGGGGAGGTCGCGAGGGTGGCCACGTCGATCACGCGCACGTGCTTCGGCAGTCGCGCCGCGCGCTCTTCGTCTGCGAACGCCAGCGT
>CALKVR010000060.1 GCA_938004815.1 uncultured Polyangiaceae bacterium
GCCGCGTCGATGCCCGCCCGACCCCGGACCACCGAGACGCAAGGGTTGAAGTCGCCAGCCCGAAAGTCCTTCTCGAGATCGTCGAGGGCGTCGGCCAGGTAGATGACGGCGCCGAGGGCGCCCCCGAGCCGCGCGAGGGCGGCGGTCGAAGCGTCGGCGCGGGCGGCGTCGTCGACGCCGGGGAGGGTCGCGATCGTCGTGAACACGTACGCGAGCGCCTCCTCGGTCGGCTTCGCGGCAGCGGCCGGAGACGTCTGACCCTGCACCTCGCAGTCTGCTTGCCGCACCTCGAACCCGCGGAGCGGTGAGAAGTCGATGCCGAGATCGGCGAGGCGAGCCTCGGCTCGCTCGACGTACCGGCGGGTACTGGTCGCCGAGCAAGATCTCCACCGACGAGGCGAACCGCATCGCGACGCCGCCCGGCTCGACGGTGGGACGATGGACGACGGGTAGGAGCGGGCAGCGGCAGCGGTCGGGAGACGCGGCGCGACTCGACAGGCCGTCGACGAGCATCGCCAGAAAGACGGCGTCGTGGCTGACGAGGGCGCGGCTCGCCTGTCCGAAGCCGTCGCCCAGGCTCTTGCAGAGGCCGCAATAGAACCGGTCGTACGCGTCGCGCTCACCCTCCGGCAGGCTGCAGCGCTGAGGTTTCAGCGTGCCGAACACGAGGCCTCCGACCGCGCCGCGACCCGGACGAGCGCGCGCCGATCGGCCCGCGTGAGGGGGTGGGCGAGGTAGCGGGCGAGCAGCATGCGGCGGATCCACTCGAGGATCGAGGCGACCTCGCCCAACTCCGAGAGGCGCGCCGCGATCGCGGCGCGCTCGGCGTGGGACGGTATCGACGCGGCGTCGATCGAGCCGTCGTGCACGGCGGCGTAGAGCGCGGCCAACGTGCGCGGCGGCAGAGGGGCGGCGGCGGTCGCGGCCACCGCGGCCCACGTCGAGGTGAGACCCTGCTCCTGATCCTTTTCCAGGTCGCAGAGCGAGTCGGTGCGCTGGATGGCGAGGCCGGCGTCGCGGATGGCCTCGATCTCGTCGGCCGCGAGCCAGCGTGACGACTCTTCGGGCAGCGCGCCGCACGCCGCTACGATCGAGAGCCAGTCGCCGCTGATCCTCCGGGTCACGCGGTCGAGCTCGGCCGGCTCGACGCGGGCCGGGTCGTCGGTGAGGGTCACGACCGCGCGGACCTGCGTGTCCCAACCTTGCGCCAAGAGATCGAGGAGCGCCTCGGCTCGCGCCCCCGAGGCGGCGAGGCGCCGGATGCGCGCGCCGACCGCTGCCGCCAGGGCGCAGCGCGGCTCGCTCGTCGCGGGCGACGCGCTGCGCATCGACGCCAGGGTCGGCGCCAGGAACGCGCACGTGCGGCGGGCGACCTCGACGCGGGGCGTCAGGTGGCCGCCGTGGAACGCGAGCGCGTCGATCACCTCGTCGTCGATCTTGGTGAGCAGCGAGATCGACGCGGCCAGATCGGCGACCTCGCGCTCGCGCGCGCCGGCCTCGAGCGCCGCGCCGACCTCGGTGGCGAGGCGCGCGAGGCCTGCGCACAGGAGACGGCTGCGCGGCGGCACCGAGCGATGGGGGTCGGCCGCGGCCACCTCGGCGCCGAGCCGGGAGAGCGATCGGCGCCCCTCGTCGAGGATCTCGTTGGTCCAGTCCCGGGAAGCAAGCATGCGGGGAAGGTAACGCCCCTCGCCGAGAGGCGCGAGCGACCCTGTGCGCCGGGGCACGGATCGGACCGTGCGTCGCGTCCTACGCGGCGGCGCCGGTCCAGGCTGTCATGCCGCCCAGCCCGTCGACGCGTCACGACGCGCGTGAGCGCGGCGCCCGGCGAGCGTATCGTTTGACGTGCAATGACTTTTGCGTCATTCTAGGGCTCCTATGCGAGTCCTATCCGCCGCAGCATTCGCAGCCTTTCTCGCTTTGATGATCGGCGCGTGCTCCAACGATCCCAAGGCGATCCCTTGCAGCAACGGCGGGGACTGCGAGGCGGCCGATCCGCGCTTCGGGTTCTGCTCGCGCGGCAAGTGCGTCGAGTGCGTCGGCCGCGGCAGCTGCGACGGCAACCCTTGCGTCGACGGCCGCTGCGAGATCCCGTGCAAGGACGGCAGCGAGTGCTCCGGCGATCGCCGCTGCGTCGACAACCTGTGCGTGTTCGCCGACTTCTAGTCCCGTGGAAACGGAGTTTCCACGCAAACAACAAGGAGTCTCCCTCCGGGACAAATCAGCGCTTCGCCCGGGAATTCGGGCCGCCTTCGCCCCGTCAGGGGCGGCCCGAATTCTTCAAGAATTGCTGGTTCCAGGGGACTAGCTCGAGTCGGTGGGCTCGCCCCGTGTCTTTAGCGACTCGAGCGGGTTGCCCGCGCGCACGCGCCGAAAGAGCGCCGGCCAGTCGGCGAACTCGGTCGAGCCGATGCGGTCCATGAGCGCGGCTTGAAAGCTGTAATGCCCCGTCCAGCGCGCGTGGTGCAGCGCGTGGTACACCCACGGGTTCGCGAACAGCGACGCGGCGCGCGTCCCGCTCGCGGCCGCTGCCAGCTCGACGTTGGCGTGCCCGACGATGTTGCCGCTCACGTTGAACGCCATGTAGGCGGCCCAGCCCCAGAAGCTGATCGGGACGAGGTGCGAGAGCACGAGCGGCAGGCCGACGTAGCCGAGCATCCACAGCGCGGCCTCGAAGGGGCTCACCGACTGCGCGGAGAGCGCGGTCGTCACCTGCGACTGATGGTGCCAACGATGGGTGAAGAGGAGCGCGCGGTGGTGCATCGCGCGGTGGAGGCCGTAGTAGAAAATCTGGAAGCCGAACATGAGCACGGCGAACGTCGCGATGCCGCGCGCCCACGACTCGTCTCCGAAGCGAACGACACCAGCCGAGAGCGCCATCGTGAACGCGGCGGTGGTCACGGCGACAAAAATCACGTTCCCGAGGAGCTCGCGGCCGAGCTGCCCCTCGGCGAGCGGGACGGCGAAGATCCGCTTGCCGGGGAAGGCCCGCTCGGCGGCAAAGCCGATCGCGACGTTGACGACCGTGAGCCCCCCGAAGAAGAGAGCCACGTAGAGCGCCATGGTGGCCGCGCCCGCGTCGCGCAAGAGCTCGGGCATACCATCCGAGGGGTAGAGCCTCGACGGCGGTCGGGCAAGGCCCCACGAGGCGGCGAATGAAAGCTGCGCTCGTGCCTGACCGCGCCGTCGCGCTCGCGCAGAGCCATGGGTTCAACGCGACCACCTTCCAGACGTTGAGGGGCGGCTTCGAGCGCAGGTTCCTCGCCGAAGCCTGTGTCGCCTACGTCGACACGGGCCGAGCGTGGGTCGCCGCAGGGGCCCCGATCAGCCCCGAGGCGTCTCTGGCCGCTGCGGCCGAAGACTTCGCGTCGGCGGCGCGCGCGGCCGGCCGGCGGGCGTGCTTCTTCGGGACGGAGGAGCGGTTCGTGTCGGCCGCGGCGCGCGGGTTCGAGTCCGTGCAGGTCGGTGAACAACCGGTCTGGCGACCGGCCGCGTGGTCCGCGGGGCTTGCCGCGCACAAGAGCTTGCGCGAGCAGCTCCGGCGTGCGCGCGCCAAGGGGGTAACCGTCCGGCGCCTCGCGCCGGGTGAAGCAGACCAAGAGCCGGTGCGATCACGGCTCCAATCGGTTCGGGCGCGTTGGCTCTCGGCGCGACCTCTGGCCCCGATGGGGTTCTTGGTCGGGGGCGGCAGCGACCCGCTGCCCGCGCGCCGGGTGATCACGGCCGCGCGCGCGGGCGAGATCGTGGCGTTCGTCGAGCTCATCCCGGTACCGGCGCGATCGGGCTGGATGGTCGAGTCGCTCGTCCGTGGCGACACGGCGCCAAACGGCACCAGCGAGCTGCTCGTCGACGCCGCCATGCGCTGGGCCACCGAGATGCGGTCGGATTGGCTCACGCTGGGCCTCGCGCCTCTCGCCGGGGCGGTGCCGACCTGGATGCGCGTCGTGGGCGGCGCGGGCGCGAGCCTGTACGACTTCGATGGGCTGAGGCGGTTCAAAGCGAAGCTCGGACCCGCCGCATGGGACCCGATCTACGTCTCGTGGCCGCGCGGATCCTCGAGCATCGTTCCAGTGGTCGACGTGCTCCGGGCGTTCGCCGGAGGCAGCCTCATCGCCTTCGCCGCCTGGTCGCTCGCGAGACGGTGGCTGCGCGCCGCAACGGCGCTCGCGCGAAAAGCCCACGGCTCCGCGTCGCTGTCGTGGTAGCCGGCGGGGATGCGAGGCGTCGCGACGGTGTCCCTCTGTCTTCTCTCGATCGCGTGCGGGCGCGTGAGCGGCGTCGATCAACCGGCCGATGCCGATCTCGGCGGCTACACCGCCGACGACGCCGCCGATCTGCGCGGGGGCCCGATCAAGAGTGAGGCCCTCTCGATCGGCACGAAAGAGGACGGCGACCTCGTCCCGGCGACGCTCGAGTGGGAGGTGGCGACCGACCCGGCAGG
>CALKVR010000061.1 GCA_938004815.1 uncultured Polyangiaceae bacterium
ACGATGACGAGACCGTCTTCACTGACCCCGCGGGCGATCGCGCTGGAGTTGTTCATCGGCAGATCGAGCACGAAGAGCTCGGCGATGCCGGTCGAGCCGCCGCCGCCGCCGGCGCCGCCGCCGCCCGCGCTCGACGACGACGTGCTCGAACCGCCCCCGCGGCCACCCTCGCCGCCCGCGCCGCCCACCCCGCCCCCGCCGTCGGGGGCGGGCTCGTCGCAGTCGCCGGTTTCGGTGCACCGAACCTCGGAGGACACGCAAGGCTGGCCCGAAGCATCGAGGGGCGCGCCCGGCACGCAGGTCGTGTCCTCGGTGCAACGCACGCCGGCGCAGGCGGCGAAGAGCGTGACCGGCAAGCGAAGCGGCTGGTGGTCGATGAACGTGACCTGGCGGCGCGCGACCACGCACTCGGGCGCCTCGGCCACCGTGCCCTGCGCGAACGCGAGACAACCCGACAAATCGCTCGTGCCGCCGTCGACCGCGAGGAGGCCGATGACCACCGCCGACGCCTCGTTCGCGCCGTCCTCGGGGACGAGCACGATCGTGCCGACGTCACCGGCGTCGCACGCGGCGGTGGTCGCGCCGATCTCGGCGTCGGCGGATCGCACGTCGCGCTGGCTGCCGGCGACGACGCCGACGGCGATGAGCTCTCCGATCGCGCCCGCGCCCGAGGCACAGGGCGCGTCGGTCCGGATGTCCAGCGTCACCTGGGTCGGCTCGAGGCAGGCGGAAAAGAGGAGCGCCGACCCCAGAGCTTTTCCACAAGCGCGCGTGATGCTCGATCCCATCGCCAAGGATCCTCAAGGGTATCAGCGCGCGCGGGGGAGCGTCGACGTGTGACCTATCGCGTCCTACCTCGACGCGGAATCAAGTCGAAAAGCGTAGGCCGCCGAGTAGACTGGCCGACTCCTCCGAGATGAAGCAGTTCCCTCCGCGCTCTCAGAACAGGGGTCCACGCGAGCCGCCGGTCATCGCCGGTCGGGTTCCGCCTCACGATCTCGACGCCGAGGCCGCGGTCCTCTCGGCCATCTTGCTCAAGCAAGACGCGCTCGATCAGGTCGCCGAGATCTTGAAGTCGGAGCACTTCTATTCGGAGGCCAACGGCCGCATCTTCGAGGCGGCGGTCGAGCTCGCTCGGCAGGGCGCTCCCATCGATCTCGTTCAGGTCGCGTCGTGGCTCCGCGACCGCGAGAAGCTCGCGCAGATCGGCGGCACCGCCTACCTCGCCCAGATCGTCGACGCCACGCCGGCGGTCGCCCACGTCGCCGCCCACGCGCGCACCGTCCGCGAAAAATGGCGCCTCCGCCGCCTCATCGCCGAGTGTCAGCGCGTCTCCGCCGAGGGGTACGGCGACGTCGGCATGGTGCAAGAGTTCATCGACGGCGCCGAGCAGGCGATCTACGAGCTCGCCCGCACCCCCGAAGCGAACAGCGCGCAGCCGATCTCGCAGGTGCTCCGCGCCGCCTTCGAGCAAATCTCGAAAGCCGCCGAGCGCGGCGACCGCATCACCGGCATCTCCACCGGCTTCGCCAAGCTCGACGAAAAGACGGCCGGCTTGCACGACGGCGATCTCACGATCGTGGCCGCGAGGCCGGGTATGGGAAAAACGTCATTCGTCTTGAACCTCGCCGTCAATGTGGCGTCGCCCCGTGCGCTCAGCGTTCCAGGGCCAGCCGACCGAGGCTCCGAGAAGCGCGAGCCCGGCTACGGGGTGGCTGTCTTCTCGCTCGAAATGCCGCGAGAGCAGTTGGCGACTCGTATGGTCTGCTCGGAGGGGCGGGTCGACGTCGGCAAGCTCCGCGGCGGTCACCTGACGCCCGAAGATTGGAGGCGTCTGACCGAGGGTGCGTCGTACCTCTCGATGTTGCCCATTTGGCTCGACGACACGCCGGCGATCGGCCTCCTCGAGCTCCGCGCCAAGTGCCGGCGCATCCAAGCCGAGTACAACCGCCCCGCAAAGGATGGCGAGCCCGAGAAGCGCGTCGGCCTCATCGTCATCGACTACCTCCAGCTGATGAGCGGGCGACCAGGCGTGTCGAGCCGCGAGCAAGAGATCAGCGAGATCTCTCGCGGGCTCAAGCAGCTCGCCAAAGAGCTCCGCGTGCCCGTCATCGCGCTCAGTCAGCTCAACCGCGCCGTCGAGACCCGCGCCACGAAAGAGAAGCGACCGCAGCTCAGCGACCTTCGTGAGTGCGTCGTCGGCGATACCCTCGTCTGTCTGGCGGATGGCACCAGGAAGCCGATCCGAGATCTCGTCGGGCAGGAGCCACGCGTCCTCGCCGTCGACGAACAAGGCAAGGTCGTCGTTGCCGCGAGTGACCGCGTTTGGCGCGTGGGCGAGCGCGCCGTCTTCGACGTCGAGCTCGCGAATGGTCGCTCCATTCGCGCGACGGGGCGCCACCGATTGCTCACGAGCACCGGATGGGCACGAGTCGAGTCGATGTCGGTCGGAGACGGCGTTGCGTTGAGCCGCGAGCCGTACGGGGGGGCGGTCTCGACCGATCGCATCGTGAGCATCACCCCTGCCGGTCGCGAAGCGGTCTACGACCTCACCGTGCCCGGGCCGGCTTCTTGGTTGGCTGACGGTATCGTCAGCCATAACTCGGGCGCCATCGAGCAGGATGCAGACATGATCGTCTTCATCTACCGCGACGAGTACTACAACCCCGAGAACACCGAGGCGCGGGGCATCGCCGAGCTCATCATCGCGAAGCAACGCAACGGGCCGACGGGCAAGGTGCTGACGCGGTTCACGTCGTCGTGCACGCGGTTCGACAGCCTCCAGCCGGGCGACTACCCCGAGTACATGGACGACGACTGATGGCGTCTTGGGCGTTCGCCGCGATCGCGGCAAGCCTGTGCTTCGCGGCGCACTACTTGATGCTGCGCGCCGCGAGCGGGCGCATCGGCGACGCGCTCGGTGGCTTCGCCCTCGAGGCGGCGGCGACGGTGGGCCTCCTCGTCCTCGTCGCGCTCGGGCCCAGGAACGAGGTTCCCACCACGACCGCCGGCGTCGTCTGGTCGGTGCTCAGCGGGCTCATGATCACCGGCGGGGTGACGCTGCTCTTTCTCGCGTTCCGGTTGGGCGGGCCGGTCGCGGGCACGGGGACGATCGCGCTCGGTGGCGGCGTCGTCCTGGCCGCCCTCTTCGCGCCGATGCTGTTCGGCGAGGCGTTCACGGTGCGGCGCGTGATCGGGGTCGGGCTGGGCCTCGCCGCGACGGTGATCCTCGCCACCGAGCGCCCCCATTGAGCCGTCGCCACCCAAGGCTTCGGCGCGGGCTCCGTCGAACGGCTGTGCCCCGGCTCTTCTTGGTCTTTGCGGCGTTCCTGTTCGGCTGCGCCGCGCCCGAGCAGCTGGGGATGATCACGGTGGCCCCCGGCGCTTCCGAGCGCGCGATGGTCCTGATGCGCTTCGGGTTCCTGAGCGCGGGGGACTCGCCCGGCACGGCCGAGGTGAGGCGCCTCGCGCGAGATGAGCTCGTGCCCTCTGGGCGCTCCGCCACCGGCCGCGTCGGCGATTGGTTGCTCGAGAACGCGGCGATGGTGGCCGTCGTCGGCCAGATCGACGGCACGTCGCGGGGCGGGCGGCTCGTCGACGTGTGGCGCAAGCCGAACGGCGTCGACGGGCTCGAGGATCACGAGACGTACGTCTTCGGCAAGCTCGTCACCTACGACACGCTGCGGACCGGGTTCGACGACAAGACCGGCGCGGCCTACGTCGAGGTGAGCGCGGTCGTCGATCGATCCGCCGACGGTCTGCCGGTGGTGTCGGTCGCGACGCGCTACGACATCGCGCCCGGCGTCGATGCGATCCTCGCGCACACCCAGATCAAGACGGTCCGCGGTGCAGTGCCCGAGGAGCCGGCGGTGCTGTTCGCCGAGCGCGTGCAGGCCGACGGCAAGGTCGAAGCGAGCGTCGACAGCAACACCGCGAGCAGCATCGGCGACACGATGGGCTACCTGCTGCACCCGCTCACGCTCCCGGCCGAGGTCGGCGCCGATGGAACCATGGCGCGGGTGGCCGTGCCCGCGACCGCCACCCCCGCGCCCGGCTCGACGTTCCTCTTCTCGCGCATGATCGCGCCCCTCGAGCGGCCCGACACGCTCGCGCTCGCGGTCGCGCGGGCGCGCATCGAGGGCGGGCGCGTGGGCGAGGTTCGGCTCCAGCTGTTCGAGGCAGGCCGGCAGCTCGCGCGGCTCGGCGTCGGCGACGTCGTGCTTCGCCGTGAAGACGGGACCGAGCTCGTCGCGCGCGGCGTCTTGCCCTGCCCACCCGAGAGCGCCTACGTCGTTCATGTCCCCGAGGGCACCTATGCGCTCGGCTTTCGCGGCGCCATCCACGGGGCGTCCCCCGTGGGAAAGGTGACCGTCGGCGAAGCCGGGACGATCGCAGAGCGCGTCTCGCTCACCGTCACCGGCGCCGCCGGCGGGTACCGCGAGCCCCCGCGGGCGTGGCGGTGCAACAAGCCCAAGGACGATCCGCCCGAGCTCGAGCTGTAGCAGCGCGGGGTGCGGTGAGGCCGGGGAATGTCCGGCGCGCGTTCGGGGTTCGCGCCTCGTGAGGTTGGCCGGATCCGAGGTGCCCGGTCGTCCATACGGGCGCATGGTCGATCCGACGTTCTCCGAGGCCTATCGGCGCCTGGCACCGCCGCTTCGCTCGCGTTGCCGGCGAATCCTCCGCGACGACGCCATCGCCGAGGACATCGTTCAGGAGGCGTTCCTC
Source organism: uncultured Polyangiaceae bacterium (assembly GCA_938004815.1). GTDB lineage: Bacteria > Myxococcota_A > Polyangia > Polyangiales > Polyangiaceae > Xiheicaenibacterium. The sequence goes on from CALKVR010000061.1 coordinate 4,726, forward strand.
CGCCTCTGGAGAGCGGGGCCGACCGTCGCAGAGGTCGGTCACGCCGGCGTCGCGCGTTGGCTCCGGACGACGAGCACGAACCTGTCGCTCGACGCGCTCCGAGCGGCCAGGCGGCGCCGCGGCCCCACCGATCATCCGGCCGCCGCCAGCTCCGCCGAAGGCGTGCTCGACGCGCGCGAAGCGCTCGCTGCGATCCGGGCGAGCGTCCCACCGCGCGAGCTCGAGGCCGTCCTCCTCTGCCGGGTCGACGGTCGCCCGCACATCGACGCTGCGCGAGCGATGGGGGTATCCGAGCGAACCATCCGTCGCTTGCTCGGTCTCTTCGACAAGCGACCCCGCATCGGGTCGCCGGTGCTCGGCATCGTTCTGGCGCTCGCCGCGTTGCTCGCGAGCCGGTCGTGCGCCGCCGTCGAGCCCGACCTGCCGGGCCAGGTCGGCGCGCCGTGATCCCTTACATCCACGTCCCGAGCCTCGA
>CALKVR010000062.1 GCA_938004815.1 uncultured Polyangiaceae bacterium
TGCGCCACGATCGGGTCGAGCCCCCGCGCGCCGTGGACGGCGACCGCGGCCGCGCCGCAGCCCCCGATGCATTGGGCCTTCATCGGGCAGGGCTCGCAGAACTCGGGGGTGGTGTCGCGGTAGGTGCTGACCGGCTCGCTCGTCACGAGGTCTGCGAACGAGGTCGAACGGGCGTCGCCGATCGACGTCGCGTGGAGGGTGCACTGGCGGAGCTCACCGCGCGGGCCGAGCGTGAACTCCTGCATCTCGGTGCCGATGGGGCAGCTGGAGAACCGGATGTGGGGGAACTCGGCGGTGTCGATCACGCACGGGGGGACGGGCATCGTGACCTGCAGGCTCATCCCGGCCGCGCCGAACGGCTCGGCCTGCTGGAGCGCGGTGAGGAGCTCGCTGCGCGACGGCAAGAGCTCGGCGACTTGTTCGGAGGCGTAGCCCGCCGGCGAATACCGCGAGAGCGCCACGTCGCGGACGCCCAGCGATTGAAACACGGTCAGGATCTCGCCGACCACGCGGGCGTTCTTGCGGGTGACTACGATGCTGCCGGCCACCGTCACGCCCCGCGCCTTGAGCGCGCGGATGCCGCGCAGCGTGGGCTCGAAGTGCCCCTTGCCGACGTGCTCTTCGTGGAGCTCGGCCGTCGGACCGTTGAGGGTGATCTGGACGAACAGCGGGTTCAACGGGGCGAGGCGCTCGGCGTGGGCCTCGGTCACGAGGCCCCCGTTGGAGATGATGAGCGCGCGCTTGCCGTGGCGCCGAGCGACCTCGAGCACCTCGAACACCTCGGGGCGAGCGAAGGGCTCGCCCCCGGTGAGCGTGAGGTGGTCGAAGTCGACCTCGGTGAGCGCGCGGTCGACGAGGCCGAGCAGCTCTTCGCGGGGGAGCGACCCGATCTCGCCGGGCTCGGCTCGCCAATCGTTGTAGCAGTAGCCGCACTTCTGGTTGCAGAAGGCGGTGAGCTCGATCGCGAGGGCGTACCGGCGAGGCCGCGTCACGGGTTCGAGGCTATCACGGCGTCAGGGCGAAGCCCTGAACGACGTTGTCTTGGAAGCGAGGGATGAGGATCAGCTGGCGCTTGGGGTCGATATCGAAATCGGCGGGCGCCTTTGCGCCGGCGACCATGGGCTCCAGCGTGCCGCCGAGCGTGCCCTTGTAGACGGTCTGGCCCTGCCAGCTCGAGACGATGACCTGGTTGCCGAGAACGGCGAGGCCGTCGAGGCCGCCCTTCGGAACCTTGGTGATGTCCTCGCGCTTGCCGCCCCTGACCAGGCGATACACCTCGTCGCCGCCGAAGGTGTTGATGTAGACGCCCTTCGGGGTGACGACGACGCCGTTCGGTCGACCGAGCTGCGTGCCCTTGGCGAAGACCTTCACGGCGCCTTTTTCGATCATGTGGACCGCGTCGCTTCCGGTCGGCTCGAAGTCGGTGGCGCCCTGCTTCATGCCGGAGTCGGTGACGTAGATCGGCTCTTTGCCCGCCGTCGAGGCCACGTCGTTGAGGAACGTCGCGCCGTCGATCCGGTTGTAGCCCTTGGGCTCGCCGGTCTTGGCATCGAACATCCGGACGCTGTCGATGTCGGCGACGTAGAGGAGGCCGCCCACGATGGCCATGCCTTTCGGCGCGTTGAGGGTGACCTTATTCTTGCCCGCCTCGATCCACTTCAGGTTCTTGACGGTGCCGTCGGGAGAGAGCTCGCTGATGAAGCCGTTGTTGTCGGCGTCGAGCGGCTTGCCGTTGATGTTGGACACCAGGTACCGGTCGTTGGCTGCGTCGTAGAGGAC
>CALKVR010000063.1 GCA_938004815.1 uncultured Polyangiaceae bacterium
CTCGAGACCGGCAAGCCGCGCGACCTCTCCGGGCTGCCGGAGGGGACGAGCGGCATCGCCCGCGCCCTCGAGGGGTACGGCGACGGCAAGCGCGCGGTCGTCGTCGCCGTCGTGCGGCCCCAAGGCAAGAGCGTCGGCGCCGCCCTCGGCTGGCCGGCCCTCGGCGCCATCCTCCTCGGCATCCTCCTCGTCGCGATCGCGGGCTACATGATGGCTGCCTACATCGATCGCCCCATCGCCGAGATCGAGGACGGCCTGCTCGCCATCATGAACGGCCAGACGAATCGCCGCCTCGACATCGAGCACGCCGAGCTGGGCGGCGTCGTGTTCCGGATCAACTCGCTCCTGAACCAACTCTTCGGCGTCACCGAAGACGACACCGACGAAGAGGGGCGCCCGTCGCGAGCGCCGACCGGTCGTGGGTTCACCGAGGCGCTGAGCGTCGACGAGAGCGTCATCATGGGGGGCGGCGATCCCGCCGCGGCGGCGGCGCTCCAGGCCGAGGCCGATGGCGCGTACTACGCGCGCGTCTTCGGCGAGTACGTCGCTGCGAAGCGCAGCATCGGCGACCCCTCGGACCACATCACCCAGAGCGAGTTCGTCGCGCGCCTGCAGGGCAGCGAGCAAGAGCTCGCCGCGAAGCACGGCAAGCCGGTTCGCTTCAAGGTCGAGGTAAAGGGCAAAGAGGTCGTGCTCGTCGCCGTGCCCCTCGGCTAGCCGAAGAGAGAACGCCGGCCACCGTCGTTGTGCTCGGTGGCGCCGTTGCGATCGATTCTCCCCCCCTCCCCCCTCACTACCGTGAGGGGGGAGCCCCCTGGGGCGGGAGCTTCACGAACTCGTCCAGGTTGGGAACGAGCGTGATCTCGATGCGACGGTTCTTCTGCTTGTTCGCGTCGGAGTCGTTCGGCGCGACGGGGTCGAACTCGCCGTAGCCAGCGGCCGAGAGGTTCTCGGCCTTGACCTTGCTGGCGAGCAGGAGCTTCACGACCTCTACTGCGCGCGCGGTCGAGAGCTCCCAGTTGGACGGGAACCTCGCGGTCGAGATCTTCACGTTGTCGGTGTGGCCCGCGATCTGGAAACGGCGATCGGGCATGCTGGCGAGGATGGCGCCGACCTCGCCGATGGTGGTCTTGCCCGCGGCCTTCACGTCTGATTTTCCGGAGTCGAAGAGCACGTCGGTAGGGAGCTCGATGATCATCCGGCCCTGGCGCATGACGACGCGGAGCTTGCCGGCGTCGGCGAGCTTCTGGAAACGCTTGAGCAGCTCCTGGAACTGCGCGAGCCGAGCCTCGGACGCGGCTTGCTGCCGCTTCAGCTCGTCGAGCTGCTTGCGCGTCTCGGCGAGGGCGGCCGCGAGCGAGCCCTTTTCGGCCGAGACCTGGTCGAGGCTCTGGCCGGCCGAGCGCAGCCGGTCCTGAAGCGCTTGGTTCAGGACCGTGAGCTCGTCGAACTTTCGGGCCAAATCGGCGTGGGCGACCGTCGCATCCTGCAGCTTCACGTCGCGATCGCGCATGGCGATGCCCAAGCGCTCGATCTCCTCCTGCGCGGCTTTCAGCTTCTTGGCGAGGTCGGCCGAGCGGTTGCGCTCGAACGACAGGTCGGCCAGGGCCTGCGTGTAGAGGTCGCGGTGGACCCAGCAGCCCGGGGCGGTCGAGACGCACAGCGTGAGCCCCACGAGCCGGAGGCCATGAGCCGTCCCTCGGGTGAAAACCGCGCGCTTCTGGACCCGTTTCGGATGCATTCTTTCCCTCTTCGAGTCACCTTGATAGGCGTCAGGCCTGGGCTTGCCCTCCGGTAGCACCATGAACGTCGGGAAGCGAAAATTTGGGGCGCTTTGCTCCGTCGCGTTGGCGGTCGCCTGTCGTGAGCCGGGCGGTGTGGGGGCGCCCCCGGCGCACACTACCGCCGCCGCGCAGCCGAGCAGCGCCGCCGAGCCGGCCGCCGCGCCCGCCGCGACGGCCGCACCCGCCGCGGCCTGGGTCACGGCGGTGCGCCTCCAGCGCTGGGCCGAGGCCGACAAGCTGCTCGAGGCGCTCGACGACGCCGAAAAGCAGAAGCCCGAGATGCGCTACCTGCGCGCGCGCGTCGCATCCGAGATCGGCGCGGCCGACCGCGTGCGGCCGCTGCTCGATGGGCTCATCTTGCCGTTCTTCGAGGACGATATCGCCCGGCTTCGAGCCGAGGCCGCCGCCGAGGTCGGGCCCTACCGCGACGCGGCGGCGTATTTCGAGAGCACGGGCAAGGTCCGCGATCTCTTGCGCGCGGCCAAGGCTCTCGCCAAGGACGGCGACACGAAGGGCGCGATCAAGCTCGCCGATCGCGCGCTCGCCGATGCCCAGAGGTTGCGGCGGAGCAGCGATCAGCGGGCCGCTCACGGCGTGCGCGCCGAGCTGCTCGTGGGGGCGAATCGCGGCGACGAGGCGATCGGCGACCAGAAGTGGCTCCTCGTGAACGCGCCCGCGACCACCGAGGGCCGCGCCGCGCGCAAGGCGCTCGAGGACAACAAGAAGGCGGGCCTCAGCGACAAGGACAAGCGCGCGTGCATCGACGCCATGCTCGATGCGGGCGCCGGCAAAGAGGCGCAAGATCTCCTCGAGAAATGGGGCGGCGCCTTCTCGGCCGCCGAACGCGCGCACAAACGCGCCGAGGCGTACTTCAAGGCGCGCGACTACAAGAAGGCGGCCGACGCGTTCCTCGCCGCGTCTCGACAGAAGAGCGGGCGCACCGCCGAGCAGGTGTACTACGCGGCGCGATCGCTCGCGCGCAGCAAGAAAGAAGACGACGCGCTCGCCCGCTACCAAGAGGTGATCACCCGGTTTCGAACGGGGCTCTGGGCCGAGCGCGCGAGCTACCAGCGCGCGATGCTGCTCCAGAACGAGGGCCGGTACACCGACGCGGCCGAGGCGTTCATCTCGTTCCTGGGTAAGTTCCCCAAGTCGTCCGACCGCCACGACGCCGAGTACGCGCTCGCCCTCGCGCACCTTTCGGCGGGGCAGCCCGAGCGCGCGCGCAAGGTGTTCGGCAAGCTGGCGTCGGGCGCCAAGAAGACCGATTGGGGCGTCTACCGCCAGCTCGAGGGCGTCGCTGCGCTGCGCGCCGGCTCGCGCGACGAGGCGATCACGATCTTCACCCAGGTCGCGACCGCGCAGCCGCTCACGTTCGCGTCTCAGGTCGCGCGGGCCCGGCTCGTCAAAGAGGGCGCGCCGCTCCCCCCCTTGATCGAGCCGCCGGCCCAGCGGACGAGCGCGCCGCTCTCGCCGCGCATGCCCGAAAAGGCCGCGCGCCTCGTCGCGCTGGGGCTCGACGCCGACGCCGAGCAGCACCTCTCGTCGAACGAGGCCGAGGTGAGCGCGCCCTACGGTGGCCGTGAGACCGAGGCGCTCTGCTCGCTGTACGGGCAGCTCTCGCGCGCCAAGCGTCGCTACCGCGTGGGCTCCAACGCGGTCAGCTTCGATTCGCTCATGCGCGCGCCCGCGCCCGCCGATCGCTGGAGCTGGGAGTGTCTCTACCCGTCACCCTACGCCGACCGGGTGACCGAGCTCGAAGCGGAGTACAAGCTCCCGCCCGGTCTCGTTCACTCGCTCATGCGCCAAGAGAGCGCGTTCGACCCCGAGATTCGCTCGCCTGTCGGCGCTCAGGGCCTGCTCCAGCTCATGCCCAACACCGCGAAAGAGGCGGGCAAAGAGTGCGGCGTCGAGGTGCCCGACCCGAGCGACGTCACCCAGCCCGAGCTCAACCTGCGCCTCGGCACGTTCTACATCGCCAAGATGCTCAAGACGTTCGAGGGGAGCGCGCCGCTCGCCGCTGCCGGGTACAACGCCGGGCCGCGCGCGGTCTCGCGCTGGGTCGAGGGCGCAAAAGAGCACGAGACCGACGTGTTCGTCGCGCGCATCCCCTACGAGGAGACGCGCAACTACGTCGTCAGGGTCATGGGCAACTTCGCCCGGTATCAGTGGCTCGCCGGTGGAGACGTCGCCGTCGAGCCGATCGCGCTCGAGCTGCCGAAGAACGGCCGCGCGGACGACGACGACTACTAGTCCTCGAACAGGGGCGGCGCCATCTCCCAGCCGTACACCCACGGGCTCCGCGCCCGGTGCCGGCCGCCCGCTTCGCCCGGTAGCCACGGCCCGTCGACCGCGAAGTGTGCGGCGAACGCGTCTCGCAGCACGACCTCGGCCAGCTTTCCCCTCGGCGAGAAGCCCCACGCGGCCTCTTGCGAGACGTCGTCGGGGTCGGCGTAGTACCGCCAGACGAAGAAGCCTGCACACGCTTCGGAGTGGATGAACGGGCCGAGGAGCGCGCGGTACGCGGTGGCCTGCGCTTCTTCATCGACCGCGACGCCCGGGAGGTCTTCGGGCCACTCCCACGGGCGAATCGCCGTGTTCGGGCGCGTGGTGTAGCCGACCTCGGTGAGCACGACGGGTTTGCGGACTTCCCGCGCGAAGCTCTCGACCGAGGCGGCCACTCGCTCGGCGCCGGCGGCGAGCTCGGGGAACGCGGCGCCGTCCTTTTCTGCGAGGGGATAGAACGCGTTGATGCCCACGAGGTCGACCGCGTCCCAGAGGAGCGTCTGCTCGGCATCGTCCCAGTTGGCCGAGTAGGTCAAGAGGCCCGGGTACACCCGGCGCACGTCCTCGATGATCGCGACGAACGAGTCGACCCGCGGCGTCGTCACCCAGCTCCGGAGCTCGACGCCGACGCTGAGCATGTCGACGCCCGCGTCGCGCGCCACCTCGGCCCAAGCGAGGTCGCTCCCCGGGTCGATGTTGGCGCGCCACTCCTTGGACTCGACCCACAGGTGCGGCACGAGCATCACGCGGAGGCCGCGCGCCTTTGCCTGCGCGACCGCGGCCGCGATCGCCTTCTTGTTGTCCTCGAAGGGGGCCTCGAAGCTCGGATCGATCCCAGCGGGGGTGAGATCAGCGACGCGCCCGAACGGGGTGAGGCTGACCCAACCGGCACCGAGGAGCGCGGCCTCGTCCATCGCGCGCCCGCTCGCCTCCGTGCCATAGCCCTTGCCCGGATGCCTGACGCTCTCGATCGGGCCGAGCGTTATCCCTCGGATGCCGCCCGCACCCGCGAACGCCCACGCGTCGTGCGTGGGCCTGAGGCCCCGAGGCAACGCGCTCGGCGTCTCCAGGGCCGCCCAGGCCCCACCCCACGCCAGGTGGGCACCGAGCGCTATCGGGTAGAGGGCCGCGAACATGCTCGAGAGGGGTGACCGTGGAGACCGCGCCGGCGCGACATCGATGCCAGGGTAGCGCCTTCCCCGCCGCGCCGCCGGGCCGAATTCGGCGGGAAAAGCAGTTGGCCCCAAGTGTGCTTCAGGTGGTTCACCGAACGATGTCTCCACATTCGGCCGCTCGTCGCTCCGCCCTCTCTCGTCAAGCCGTCTCGCTCGCCGCCGTCGTTGTCGCCGCGCCTTGCTTCACCGGTTGTGCCTTCGAGCCCGACGAGGCGGTCGAAGCCGTGGCCGAGTGCATCGCTACGACCTCGTTCTTGGGCGAAGGCCACATGGGACAAGCGAGCCAGGTCTCGCTTCACGCGCACGAGGCGAGCGGCGCGCCGCGCTTCTTGCCGACGGGCGTGAACGAGAGCCTGGTGCTCGAGGTCGGGATCGCGGACACCTACTACGTCGGCCCGGGTGGCAGCCTTCGCTCGGCCTCGGCCGAACGGGTCTGCGGCACGAGCGAGGCCGACTTCTTCGCCATCGACGTAGCGACGTCGCGCGAAGAGGGCGAGGGGCTCCTCGTCGTGCGTGGTCTCGACGGGGCCGAGGACACGGTGGTGATCGGGGTGCGGGAGCCGGCGACGATCGGCATCCTGAACCAGCCCGAGACGTTCTGGCAGGGCGCGACCTACTCGATCTGCGCCGACGCGCGCTCCGCGGCCGGCGAGCCGATCCACGCCGAGAGCTCGGTCTCCTGGTTTGCCGACGGCGCCAAGCTGAGCGAGACCTCGGGGGCGTGCACGCTCTTGCAGCCGGAGCGCCGCGGCGTCTTCACCGTCACCATTACCATCGGTGACCACGCCCGGACGGTCGAGCTCGTGTCGGATGCGTACCCCACTTGATACGGGCGTCCAGTTGTGGCGACCATAGGGGATGTCCGAAACGAGCGGGGGCAAGCCGACTAGCCGCAGGCGCGCGATCCAAGGCATCGGTGGGGTCGCCGGAGCAGCCGCGCTCGGCTGCTCGGACGACGGGACCGACCCGACCGGCGCGGGCGGCGCGGGGGGCGCGACCGCCGGCCCCGCCTCGTCGTCGGCAACGAGCGCGTCGCAAAACGCGTCCAGCTCGAGCACGCAAGCGTCC
>CALKVR010000064.1 GCA_938004815.1 uncultured Polyangiaceae bacterium
GGGCTCGGGCGCGGACCAGACGAGCCGGACGTCGGTGCCGGCGGCGGTGGGCCGGACGCTCTCGGCGCGCACCGTCGGCTCGCACCACGCCTCGCCTCGTGCAGAGGACGCGAACGTGAGCACACGCGTGCCGGCCGGCACGACCTGCGCGAGCAGCTCGCCCGCCGCGTCGCACGCGTTGATCACGGCCGTGCCGCCGGGCGAGAGGTGCGCGAAGAGCTGCGCCTTGCTCGCGAGGTAGTCCTCGGCGCTGCCGTGCGCGTCGAGGTGGTCGCGCGTCAGGTTGGTGAAGGTCGCGACCTCGACCGGCCACGCGAGCGCGATGCCGAGCTTGAGGGCCTCGCTCGTGTACTCGGCCGCAGCGTGGGTCGCGCCCGCGCGCAGGCCGCAGCGCATCGTCTCGAGAAAACCGTCGTAGCCCTCGGGCACCTCGAGCAGCTCGTCGTCGAGGAACTTGCCCACCGTCGTGAGGCGCGGGACGGGGCGCCCGAGGGTGCGGAGCGCGGCGGCGACGAAAGCCGTCGTCGTCGTCTTGCCGTTCGTGCCGGTCACGCCGACGGTCGTCAGCTGGCCGTGCCAGTTGGGCGGAGACGGCGGGCGCTTCACGTGAGCAGCGTACCCAATCCGAAAAACGAAGCACCCCCCTCACCGCAGGTGAGGGGGGCCGGGGGGTGAGATCACGGGGACGAGATCATCGGCGCGGCGGGCGTCGCCGCTCGAGACGACGTCACTGCGGGATGGGGAACACCACGTCGAGGAGACAGATGTCGAGGGCCAGATCCGGGTCGGCGGCACAGTTGTTCGCCGGGTCGTCCAGGCACTGCTCGAGGAGCGCCTGGCCCGTCACGTTCAGGGTGTCGGCGATCAGCTTGCACTGATCCATCCAGGCCGTGTTGGTCTCGGTCTCGCACGTCACCGAGGCCGACGCGCAGAGCTGATCGCTCGCGGCGTCGACGCAGGAGGCTTGAGCCGCGTTGGCGTAGCAGGTGTTCACGACGTCGTCGGTGAAGCCGCACGTCATCGGGTCGAGCGCGTTGACGCAGTCCACGTACGCCTCTTCGACGCCCTCTTTCAGGTTGCCGACGCCGCTGCAGTTGGTGAGCGCTTCGCACTCGCTGCTGCACGCCGCGGGCGAGCCGGTGTCGTCGAGGCACGCGCCGCCGCCGCCGGCCCCACCGTCGCCGCTCGAGCTCGAGCCCGAGCCGGAGCTCGAGCTGCTCGTATCCCCCGCACCGTCACCGCCCGAGCCGTCGTCGTCGACCCCGTCGTCGTCGTCGACGATGATGCAGGCGGCGGACGCGGTCGTGATGGCAGCTACGAGTGCGAGAAATTTGGTCTTGTCGATAAGCATGTAGGCTCCTTGGTCCGAGCTGGCGAACGCCCCGTTAGACGTAGACTTCTTACGTTGATTCGTGACCGTGCGTTCCCGCCTTGCCGGGAAAAGTACGGCCCCATTTTCATGACAGTATTGCCGGCCGGCGCGTTTCCGGCCACAAAGCTCCCACCCGAGCGATGCCGCGGTACGCGATCACGACTTTCGGCTGCCAAATGAACGTGCACGACTCCGAGCGCATGCACGGCGTCCTGCGTGGTGCGGGCTTCGAGGCCGCCGCGGGGCCGATGGATGCCGATGTGGTCGTGTTGAATACCTGCAGCGTCCGAGAAAAGGCCGAGCAAAAGCTCTTGAGCGAGCTCGGGCGGTTGGCCAAGCAAAAGCGCGACAACCCCGCCATGCTCGTCGTCGTGGCGGGCTGCGTCGCCCAGCAAGAGGGCGAGCGCCTCCTCGAGCACGCGCGCGGCGTCGACTTGGTGGTCGGGCCCGACAACATCGCCGAGCTGCCGGCCCTGTTGGAGGAGCTGGGGCACGGCTCGCCGCCGATCGCGCGCACCGTGTTCGACCTGGAGGCGCCGCGCTTTCTCACCGCGACGAGCCTGGCGTCGGGCGCGGTCACCTCGTTCGTCACCACGATGAAGGGCTGCGACGAGCGGTGCTCGTTCTGCATCGTGCCGTACACGCGCGGGCCCGAGCGTTACCGGCCCTCGGCCGACGTGGTCGCCGAGATCGACGGCATGGTCGCGCGCGGCGTGCGTGAGGTGACCCTCCTGGGGCAGACGGTGAACAGCTACCGCGACCCCTCGAGCGAGCTCGCAGCGGCACCTGGCGCGTCGAACGACGATCCCGACGAGAGCGAGTTCGCCGCCTTGCTCCGCGCGATCGCCGAGCGTGTCCCGGCGCTCCGCCGGCTTCGGTACACGAGCCCGCACCCTCGACACCTGACGCCCTCGCTGATCGCCGCGCACCGCGACGTCGGGGTGCTCGCGCGCCACGTCCACCTCCCGGTCCAGTCCGGCAGCGATCGCGTGCTCAGGCGGATGATCCGGCGCTACACACGCGCCGAATACCTGCGCCGCGTCGCCGCTCTGCGCGCCGAGGTGCCGGGCGTCACGCTCTCGACCGATGTCATCGTGGGCTTTCCCGGCGAGACCGAGGCCGACGTCGACGAGACGCTCTCGCTGCTCGAAGAGGTCGGCTTCACCGGCGTGTTCGGGTTCAAGTACTCGCCGCGTCCGCACACGCCCGCGCTCAAGCTCGGCGACGACGTGCCCGAGCGCGACAAGGCCGAGCGGCTTGCGCGCGTCTTCGCCCTGTCGGAGAGCCTGCTCGGCGCGCACCTCGCGGCCAAGGTGGGCACGCGCCAAGAGGTCCTGGTCGAGGGCCCCGCCAAGCGCGCCTTCGAGCGCGGGGCCGAGGGCGCGACCTTCACCGGCCGCACGGCTCACAACGAGATCGTGCACATCGTCGACGACGCGGCGGCCGGCCTCGTCGGCGAGATCGTGCCTGTCACGATCGCCCGTTCGCTCAAGCACTCGCTCGTCGGCGAGATCGACGCCGACGTCCGCGCGCGGGCCGCGGCCGCGCTGCCGCCGAGCAGCCCGTCGCCTCGCCCCCCGTCGCCCCGCGCATTGCCGCTGGTGAGGTAACCGTGTCGAACATCATCACCTTGGGCGGCAAGACGCCGCGCATCGCGCCCGGTGTCTGGGTTGCGCCGAACGCGTACGTGATCGGCGACGTCGAGATCGGCGAGGGGTCGAGCATCTGGTTCGGCTGCGTCCTGCGCGGCGACGTCGGCGCCATCCGCATCGGCAAGCGCTCGAACATCCAGGACATGACCTGCGTCCACATGACCGACGGTCTCTCGACCACCGTGGTCGGCGACGACGTGACGGTGGGTCACGGCGTCATCTTGCACGGCTGCTCGGTCGGCGACGGCGCGCTCGTCGGCATGGCCTCGACCATCCTCGACAACGCCGTCATCGGCGCCGACTCCGTGGTCGCGGCCGGCTCGCTGGTGACGTCGCGGATGGTCGTCCCCCCCGGCTCGATGGTCCGCGGGTCGCCCGCGAAGGTGCTGCGCGAAGCGACCCCCGACGAGCGGGCGATGGGGCGGGTCGGCGCGGCCCACTACGTCGAGAACGCCAAGCGCTACGCGCTGCTCGGAGGCACCTGATCATGCGGCTCGTCGTCAACGGGGACGCGGTCGCCGCCGCCGGGACAACGGTCCGGGGCCTCCTCGAACAGCTGGATCTGGCCGCTGGGCCCGTGGCGGTGGAACGAAACGGTGAGGTGGTTCCGAGGGCGGAACATCCGACGACCGTCCTCGCCGAAGGCGACACGATCGAGGTCGTTCATTTCGTCGGCGGCGGCTGACTCGTTCAGGAAGTTTCGCGCCCCCTCCGAGCGTAGGTAGGATCCTCCTCGATCGTGCGGCTGCTTCCCGTGCTCGGACTCGTGCTCCTCGGCAGCGGCGTCGGTACCGGCGTCGGCGTCGCGGCCCATCACCTCGTGCCCGAGTCGCCCTACGTCGGCGGCCTCTTCATCGGCGGTCGGCGGCTACCCGACGGGGTCGCGGCCGGCGAGTGGCTCGCGGGCAGGCGCTCGCTGGTCGCGGACCGAACCGTGTACGTCCGGTACGGCGAGACGGTCGAAGAGCTCACCTACGGCGATCTCGGCGCCGACATCGACATCGAGGCGACGCTCGCCGCTGCCGCGCAGGTCGGCCACCGCGGCAGCGTGGCCGAGCGTATGGCCGAGAACCTCGCCGCCGCGCGCGGCGAGCTCGACGTGCCCATCGTCTACCGCGTTAGCCGCCCCAAGATGGAGCGGGTGATCGAGCGCGCCACCGAGCGCGTGCGGCTCGCGCCTCGCGACGCCCGCATCGACATCGCCCAGAAGAAGCGTATCGCCGACGTCGATGGTCGCGAGCTCGACGTCGACGGCGCGTTCCTCGCGATCGCCGAGGCCGACTACGACCGCGAGGGCTTGGTGGTGATCGATCTCCCCACGCGGACCCTACGCGCGAGCGTGACCGAAGAGACGCTCGCGGCCGTCGACGTGACCAAGGTGATGTCGCGGTACGAGACGGTGTTCTCGCCGTACATCACGGGCCGAACCGCCAACATCGTCCGCGCGGCGGGGCTGCTCGACGGCGTCATCCTCCCGCCCGGCCACACCCTCAGCTTCAACGAGGTCGTCGGCGCGCGCACGATCGAGCGAGGTTTCCATTTCGCCCCCGAGATCCAGGGCGACGAGATGACGACGGGCGTCGGCGGCGGCACCTGTCAGGTCTCGAGCACCGTCTTCGCGGCCGCGCTGCTCGGCGCGATGGAGATCGTCGAGCGGCAGGGGCACTCGCAGGTCTCGGCCTACGCCAAGATGGGTATGGACGCGACGGTGAGCTGGCCGCAGGTCGACCTCAAGATCCGAAACGGCTTCCCGTTCCCCGTGATGTTCCACACCACGTTTCCGAAGCCGAACACGATCGCGGTCGAGATCCTGGGCGGCGATCCCGTCGCCGACGTGAGCTACTCGTACGGGGTCGCGCGCGCTGAAGACTTCGTTCGGCGCATCACCGTCAAGTCGTACCTCAAGCCCGGCACGCGCATCCGCCGGCAGAAGGGCGGGCGCGGCTACGACGTGACGAGCGTGGTGAACATCAAGTGGCGCGACGGCCGCACCGAGCAGCGCACGTACTTCACCGGCTACCGGCCCAAGCCCGAGGTGTTCTGGGTGGCGCCCGGCTACGACGAGAGCGAGCTGCCGCCGCTCCCCGACCACGCGAAGGGCGTCGAGGGGCGCCTCGCGGGCAGCGAGCCGCCCATCTACGGCGACATCACGACCCTCTAGGATCGGCGCAGCATCGAAAGCCGATCTCGTAGAAGCGAAACATCGGGCCGTGCGAGTCGTTCGTCCCTCGGCACCCCGTCCACGCCTTCGACCAGTAGCCGCCCTTCAGCGACGAAGCGTGGGGCCACTCGGGGCGTGAGGTCTTGACCCACTCCTCGACGTTGCCCACCAGATCCATCACCCCGAACGGGCTCTCACACTTCGCGTACGACCCAGACGGCTCGGCCTGGTAAAGGCGCTTGGTCTCCTTTTCTCGCACCGCGGCGTCGCTGCTCGAGAGCGCGCGCTGGCTGTAGGGCTTGTAGGGCTTGTGGTTGTTGCACGCTCTCTCTTCGTGCGACCAACCATAGGGGAAAGGCCTCGTCTCCGACCCCTCGCACGCGAGCTCCCACTCGTACTCGGTGCACAAGCGCTTGCCGACGGCGCGGCACTCGTCCTCGGCCTCGCCGAACCGCATCATCACCGGCGGCATCGCGCCCTCACGGTTGGGCCACTCGAACCGATCCATGCACACCGAGACCGGCGTCGCCGTGTTCTCGAGCGCGACCAGACCGGCGTGGAAATCCCAGCACTGCCCGCGCTCGTAGCGGAGACACCAGCGCTGCACCTGGTTGTAGTGCGTGCCGGTGACCAGCTTCATGTCGGCGGGGCAGACGAGGCTCGCGCTCGCACCCGACGCGCCGGCGACGCTGGAGCCCGACGGCGGATCGGCCGGCGCGAAGAGGAGGGGCGAGAAGAGAAGCAGCTCCGGGTGCACCTAGTACCGCCGAGTCGTAGCGCAGAACGGTTCCGCAGTCGTTGACCTGGACACTTGTACAGGTTAGGGTTCGGGCGATGGCGCTACCGCCCGGCATGCGCCCCGTGTCGAACCCGCCGAACCCGTGGCTCTCGACCGACGTCGAGTACCTCGCCGAGCTCGGTGAGCCGCCCGTCGCGCGCCTCGAGGTGATCGAGGACTCGACCAAGAACATCCTCGCCCACAACGACAGCCCCGACCTCGGGTTCAGCTGGAGCGTGAACCCGTATCGGGGGTGCTGGCACGCGTGCGCGTACTGTGTCGACGGGGACACGCCAGTCCTGCTTGGCGACGGCACCCATGCACCCCTCCGCACGTTGAGGGTTGGCGATGAGATCTACGGCACAGAGCGTCGCGGGCGGTACCGGCGCTACGTGAAGACGCGCGTCCTCGACGTGTGGCAAACGGTGAAGCGAGCGTTTCGCGTCGAGCTCGTGGGCGGCACCAAGATCATCGCGAGCGGCGACCATCGCTTCCTCACGCGGCGCGGGTGGAAGTACGTCGTGGGGGCCGAGCAAGGGTCGGAGCGGCGACCGCACCTGACACCCAACGATTGCCTGCTCGGCACGGGCGCGTTCGCGACGCGCCCGGCGGAGACGGCCAGCTACAGGCTCGGGTACCTCTGCGGGATGATTCGAGGCGATGGGCTGCTCGGCCGTTACAGCTACCCCCGTGCTCGGGGCGGCGGCCGCGACCAACATCAGTTTCGTCTCGCGCTCGTCGATCTCGAGCCGCTGCAGCGCACGCGCCGATACCTGGGCGAGCTCGACGTCGCCACGACCGAGCTCGCGTTCGCGAGCGCAACCGCCACGCGCAGGCCGCTCCGCGGCATCCGGAACCACGCCCGCTCGGCGTACGACCGAATCGGCGAGCTCATCCGCTTCCCGGACCAGCCCGACGACGAATGGTCGAAAGGGTTTCTCGCGGGCATCTTCGATGCCGAGGGCTCGTGGTCGTGTGGCGTCATGCGGGTCAGCAATACGAATGGCGAGATCTTGGATCGAACCCTGTCCGCCCTCGCGCGGTTCGGTTTCGATGCCGTTCTCGAGCCCCCGAGCGCAACGCGGGTCGCGAGCAATGTCCGCGTACGCGGCGGGTTGAGCGAGCACATCCGGTTTCACCACCTCGTGGGCTCGGGCATCTCGCGAAAACGCGAAATGGCGGGCGTCGCGCTCAAGGGTCCGCCCCGCGACAGTTCCTTGCGGGTCGCGCGGGTGACGCCGTTGGGCGTCGACATGCTCATGTTCGACATCACCACCGGGACGGGCGACTTCATCGCCGACGGTGTGGTCAGCCACAACTGCTACGCCCGCCCGCGCCACGAGTACCTGAGCCTCGGGGCCGGCACCGACTTCGAGCGCAAGCTCGTCGTGAAGCCGCGCGCCCCCGAGCTCTTGCGTGAGGCGTTCGAGAAGCGCGCGTGGCGCGGCGAGCTGGTGCTGTTCAGCGGCGACACCGATTGCTACCAGCCGCTCGAGGCGTCGTACCGGCTCACGCGCGCCTGCTTGGAGGTGTGCGCGGCCTACAAGAACCCCTGCGGCGTGATCACCAAGGCGCCCCTCATCGAGCGTGACATCGACGTCATGGTCGAGCTCGCGCGGGTCGCCGACTTCAGCGTGACGGTGAGCATCCCGTTCTGGAACAAGGACCACGCGCGCGCGATGGAGCCGTTCGTTGCGACGCCGCAGCGGCGCATCAAGACGATCGAGGCGCTCGCCCGCGCCGGCCTCCGCGTCGGCGTGAACATCGCGCCGATGATCCCGGGCCTTGGCGACGAGGACATGCCCACCATCCTCGAGGCCGCGCGCGACGCGGGCGCCGTGCGAGCCGGCTTCGTGTTCCTGCGTTTGCCCGGCCCGGTCGCGCTCATCTTCGAGGAGCGCCTGCGGCGCTCGCTCCCGCTCCGCGCCGACCGTGTGCTCTCGCGCGTGCGCGGCGCGCGGGGTGGCAAGCTCTACGACGGCCGCTTCGGCGCGCGGCAGCGG
>CALKVR010000065.1 GCA_938004815.1 uncultured Polyangiaceae bacterium
GTGAACGTCACGGGAGAACGGGTGCGTGCGGGCCAGGTGATCGCAACCCTATACAGTCCCGAGGTCTTCGCCGCTCATCAAGATTTGCTGGTCGCCAAGCGACAGGTCGATCGGATGCAGTCGAGCCCAGAGGCGTCACGTCAGGCCGCCGGCGCAGCTCTTGATGCAGCGCGCGAGCGCCTCCGACTCCTCGGCGTGCCGGACGATGAACTGGCACGGATGGAGGGGCAGGATCGCCCTACGCGCGCCGTGGCGATCCGCAGCCCTTTCGCGGGAACCGTGATCGAGCGGATGGCGACAGAGGGTGCGTACGTCTCGACCGGAACGCCCCTCTATCGCGTCGCCAACCTCGCATCGCTCTGGTTACAGCTCGACGCGTACGAAAACGACCTCTCCCGGCTTTCAGTTGGACAAGCGGTTCGCGTTTCCGTCGAGGCGATTTCTGGCGAGGTGTTCGAAGGCGAAGTGACGTTCATTGAACCGACCCTCGACGCACGGCGCCGCACTGCCAAAGTCCGGGTGCAAGTCGACAACCGGGACGGCCGCCTTCGCCCTGGCATGTTCGCGGAAGCGTCCGTCGCGACAGCCGAGGCAACAGGCCAGCAGAGCCCGCTGGTCGTACCGAAGACCGCTCCGCTCTTCACGGGACGCCGCGCCATTGTGTACGTCCAGGTCCGAGCCGGAGACCGCATCGCCTACGAGCCGCGTACTGTACGTCTCGGGCCGCGCCTGGGAGACGTCTATCCCGTGGTCGCGGGCCTCGCGGAAGGCGACCGCGTGGTCACAAGAGGCGCCTTTGCCCTGGACGCCGACCTGCAAATCCGTGGTGGCGCGAGCATGATGGCGTCTGCTGATGACCGGGAAGAAGGCACATGGGATGCCGTGATCCAACTGTCTGCTGCGGAGCGCCGCAAGCTTGCGCCGGTAGTGAGTGCCTATCTCGAGGTTCAGGCCGCCCTCGCCGACGATTCCCTCGACCGCGCGAAGGCATCGGCGACCGCGCTCACGAGCGCTGTGCAGGCGATCGAGTTTGAACGACCACACCAGGCCCACGGCGCATGGTCAGAGCTCTCGTCTGCCCTTCGTGGGCATGGTCAGCACATCGCCATGGCGGACAGCTTGGAGGGGGCACGACAAGGATTCGAGGCGCTCAGCGAGGCGGTCATTCAGTTGCTTTCACGTTTCGGCAACCCCACGGGCCATGCGCTGCGTTTGGCGTTCTGTCCCATGGCCACCGGTAGTGATGGTGCGCTGTGGGTTCAGAAGGAAAGCGAAATCGACAACTCCTACTTCGGAGCGTCGATGTTGACCTGCGGCGAAGTACGCCAGGAGATTGCTCCAGATGGCTACCTGGCACCTCCCACTGACAGCGCCCCCAGCGAACGTCGCGCGGCACCTGCGGGAGGGCACCAACATTGAACCCTCAAGTGGACAAGGGCGACCATTCACCTCGAGGCGCCTGGGAGGCGCTCATCGGTTGGTTCGTCGACAACAAGCTGATCGTCTTTCTGCTGGCCGCCATGTTGGTGGCAGGCGGTGTCTACGTCGCGCCGTTCTCGTTCGACAGCGGCTCGCTTCCTCGCGACCCGGTGCCGGTCGATGCCATCCCGGACATCGGCGAGAACCAACAGATCGTCTTCACGGAGTGGCAAGGCCGGTCGCCGCGGGACGTGGAAGACCAGATTACCTATCCACTCACGACGGCGCTCCTTGGGATTCCAGGGGTTCGCACCGTTCGAAGCTCATCTGCTTTTGGATTCTCCACGATCTACGTCATCTTCAACGACGACGTCGAGTTCTATTGGTCCCGCTCGCGGGTGCTCGAGAAGCTCGCGTCTCTTCCTCCGGGAACGGTCCCGGATGGCGTCACCCCCACGCTTGGCCCGGATGCCACCGCCCTGGGGCAGATCTTCTGGTACACCCTCGAGGGCCAGGACCCAGAGGGCCGCACCGTTGGTGGCTGGGACCCCGACGAGCTGCGCAGCATCCAGGACTGGACCGTTCGCTACGCCCTGCAGTCTGTCGAGGGGGTTAGCGAGGTCGCCTCGATCGGTGGGTTCGTCCGCGAGTATCAGGTCGACGTCGACCCCGAAGCGATGCGCGCCCACGACGTGAGTCTGGCGCAGGTCGCGAACGCCGTACGCAAGAGCAACTTGGATGTTGGCGCTCGCACGCTCGAGGTGAATAGTGTCGAGTATCTCGTCCGAGGCCTCGGATTTGTGAAGGACCTTGAAGATCTCGAGGCCACAGTTGTGGTTGCTCGGGAGCACCCGCCGATCCGAGTGCGCGACGTGGCGCGTGTGTCACTCGGGCCCGCTCTTCGCCGCGGAGCGCTGGACGACGAGGGAGCGCCGGCAGTTGGAGGCGTTGTCGTCGCTCGCTACATGGAGAACCCCCTCGCAGTCATCTCCGCAGTCAAGGAGAAGATGGCGCAGATTCAGGCCGGGCTGCCAAGCAGGACGCTCGAGGATGGCACGACGAGCAAGGTCACCATCGTGCCCTTCTACGATCGGACGACGCTCATCGAGGAGACGCTCGGCACACTGTCGACGGCCCTCTACCAAGAGATTCTGATCACGATCATCGTCGTTCTCATTATGCTGCGGAACCTCCGCAGCTCGATGCTCATTTCGTTGATGCTCCCCCTCGGTGTCCTAGCGGCATTCGTCGTGATGAAGATATCTGGCGTAGACGCCAACATCATGGCGCTCGGTGGCATCGCCATCGCCATCGGTACGATGGTCGACATAGGCATCGTTTTTGTCGAAAACATCAATCAACATCTCGACGAGGCGTCACCGAGCATGCCGCGGGCTGTAGTTGTTCGGCGCGCGGCGGCCGAGGTAGCCCCGGCCGTGATGACCTCTGTGCTCACGACGGTCGTTAGCTTCTTGCCCGTCTTCGGCCTGTCGTCGACAGAGCTGCGCCTCTTCGCGCCACTGGCGTTCACCAAGACGTTCGCGATGACCGGCGCCCTCCTTCTTGCGCTCCTGGTGCTTCCAGGCGCGGCGCTGATTGTTTTCCGAAGGCGCCCGGGCGCCCCGTCAACAAATGCGACCGGCATGCGAAGGGTCGCGCGATCGCTCTTCCGAGCCGAGCACATTCGCGACTGGGTGTTTCTTGGTCTGGGCTTGGTGCTTCTTCGCTACAGCCTCCTTGGAGGACTTCTAGTCGTGTTCCTCGGCGCCTACCGCTTGGCGCGACCACTCCTGACGACCGCGCTGAATCGGCGCATGACGCTCGCCGAGAACATTGTCGCGGTCGTGGCCGTGACACTGCTCCTGGCCGAAGACTGGCTGCCTCTCGGTCGCAGCAAGGGACTCGTCGTCAACATTCTCTTCGTCGGTGTACTCATCGCGTCCGTCATGGGTACCTTCCGTTTCTTCGAGTCTGTCTATCCGAAGCTCCTCAACGGGATCCTGCGACGCAAGGTGCTTTTCCTGCTGTTCCCCGCCAGCATCTTCCTGTTCGGCACCACGGCGTGGCTAGGCTTCGACACCGTGTTCGGATTTCTTCCGCAGAGCGTACGAGTCAGTCGTCCCGTTGCGGCTGTGGCTCATGCTTTTCCTGGATTCGGGCGCGAATACATGCCGCCCTTTGACGAGGGGTCGTACCTCTACATGCCGACGACCATGCCGCACGCATCGATTGGCGAGGTCCTCGGAATGCTATCGGAGATGGATGCCGCCATCGCTGAGATCCCCGAAGTGGATCGCGTAGTCGGCAAGCTCGGGAGGGCCGACAGCGCTCTCGACCCGGCGCCTCTGTCGATGATCGAGACGGTGATCACGTACAAGCCGGAGTATCGCGTCGAGGAAAATGGGGAACGCGTTCGCCAGTGGCGCGATCACATTCGCACGCCGCGGGACATCTGGAGTGAAATTGTCCGCGCCGCGGAGCGCCCCGGGGTGACCAGCGCCCCCACGCTGATGCCGATCAATGCGCGCATCGTAATGCTCCAGAGCGGCATGCGAGCCCCCATGGGAATCAAGGTGCACGGTCCGAGCCTTGAATCGATCGAAGCCTTCGGCCTCCATCTTGAGGAGGTCCTGAAGACCGTGCCATCGGTACGGCAGGAGACGGTCTTCGCGGATCGTGTTGTGGGAAAGCCCTACCTCGAAATCGACTTGGATCGGGAAGCCATCGGGCGCTACGGGCTGACCATCGTCGACGTCCAGAACGTGCTCCAGGTGGCCCTCGGGGGTATGACGCTCACGCGCACGGTCGAAGGGCGCGAGCGCTACCCCGTTCGTGTGCGCTACATGCGGGAGGAGCGCGATAGCCTCGAAGCGCTCGAACGGGTGTTTGTCCCGACACCAGGGGGCGAGCAGATCCCTCTCACGCAGTTGGCTGACATCCAGTACGTCCGAGGTCCACAGGTGATCAAGTCGGAGGACACCTTTCTCACCAGCTATGTGCTCTTCGATCGACAGCCCGATGTGGCGGAAGTCGAGACCGTGGAGCAGGCGCGGCAGGTGATTCAAGACAAGATCGATAGCGGCGAGCTCGAAGTACCTGCCGGCGTCAGCTTCGAGTTCTCTGGCTCCTACGAGAACCAGGTGCGAAGTGAGAAGCGGCTCATGCTGCTGATTCCTGTCGCGCTGGCGCTTGTCTTCATCCTGCTCTACCTCCAGTTCCATCGCGTTTCGACCAGCGTGGTCATCTACACCGGGGTTGCAGTAGCCGTGTCGGGAGGCTTCGCGCTGCTATGGCTCTACGGGCAGCCGTGGTTCCTCGACTTCGAGCTTCTCGGAACACCCATGCGCGAGCTCTTTCAGGTCGGCACCGTGAACATGTCGGTGGCCGTATGGATAGGCTTCATCGCACTGGTCGGTATCGCCACTGACGATGGCGTGGTGATGGCGACGTACTTGAAGCAGCGCTTTGAGCAAGAGCCGCCGCAGAGCGTGGAGGAGGTTCGCCAACGCACACTCGAGGCCGGCTCTCGTCGCGTGCGACCGTGCCTCATGACTACCGCGACCACCATCCTCGCGCTCTTGCCGGTCATCACGTCGCAGGGTCGCGGTTCCGACATCATGGTGCCGATGGCACTGCCCTCCGTGGGTGGCATGGCCATCGAGCTCCTGACGCTGTTCGTCGTTCCCGTCCTGTACTGCGCGCTGGAGGAGCGGAAGCTGTCCAGGCGGGCCAAGGTGGTCCCATATAGTGCCAGTGGCGAAGCTCTCTGAGGTTTACAGCGCTGCTAACCCCAGAGCCGTTTTCGTTGGCAACCACCACATGGCATCGCCCAGCCATTTCCGCCGCGTGCTCTGAGCCGCGCCGCGACCGGCGACAACACGAGCGACATCAACGACGTGCGCGCTGTGAAGCAGCGGGTGGCGAGTTGGCAACGGGCCGAGCTGTAAAGCTCAGAGCCACGAGCTGTTAAACGCAGCCCCCAGAGCTCTGCCCGGCTCTGAGCCCCAGACGCGGCTCTCTGCGACGCCGATCGGCATGTCGGCGACGACCTCGTGCTCTGAGCATCACAGGCGGGGCAGGGCAAGGTTCCACCATTCTTGCCCACGCCCGAGAATCAACGGGGAATCCGGCGGCGCGATGAGCCGGCATGCCCACCGCCAAGCCCACGCGCCGGTCGCGCCCCCTCCGGTGTGAACTACCCGAACACCTGTTCTTCGTGACGACCCGAACCCTCGAAGAAGTCTTCTGGCTGCACCCGCTGCTCTGCTC
>CALKVR010000066.1 GCA_938004815.1 uncultured Polyangiaceae bacterium
CTGCCGATCGGGTCGCTCGCGGGCCTCTTGTGGATCGATCTGCTCCGGCGACGTGGGGTGGAGATCAGGGTCGGACAGTTCGTTCGGTTGGGCACGCTGACGCTGGTGCCAACCCTGGTCGCGTCCCTCGTCATGCTGCGGTTCAGCTGACCGGGCGGGAACCTTCTCCCTCGGCGGCTGTCCGTGACCCGGTGATGTTGCGCGGGCTCGCTCCGGCCCTGTTGGTATGCGCGGGCTGCAGCGGCTCGCCGTCGCCTCCGCCGCCCCCGGCGCCCGTGGATCCCGGCGTCGCGGCGTGCTCCCGGCGAGCGAGCCACGCCGTCCCGCTCCCGATCGACGGTGAGCGGCGCGGCTCCGCCGTCGCCATCGTCCGCGGCGCCGGCGGTCGCTACGCGTACGTCGCCGATCACGACAGCCGCGCGATCCACGTCGTCGACCTGGACGCTCGGAAGCCGATCGGCCGTACGCTCGTCGCCGGCGCTCCGCGCGAGCTCGTGGTGCTCGGGGATGGCCGCGTGGTGGTGACGCTCGCGTCGAGCAACGAGGTGGTGGTGCTCGAGCCCGGTGACCAGCCGGGCGAGCTCGACGCTGTCTGCGCTCGGCCTTTGCCCGAGGAGCCTTGGGGCGTCGCCGCGTCGCGCGACGACACCACCATCGTCGTTGCCAGCGCCTTCGGGGCAGCGGTGTCGATCCTGGACGGCGACACGCTCGCCGCGCGCGCGGTCGTCCCCGTCTCGCGTGATCCGCGGGGCGTGCTCGTCGACCGCGGGGGCCGCGCGTGGGTGAGCCACCTCGTCGGTGGCGTGGTCTCGCGGATCGACACCGGCGCGCCGCAGCCGCGCGCGGTGACGATCGACCTCGGGACCAAGAAGTCGGCGCCGGGAATGACGACCGACGAGGCCAAGGCCGAGCGCACCGGCATCCAGGGCTATGCGCTCGCGAGCGTGGTGACGCCGCCGCTCGGCGGGGGCGAGCGGGCCCCGCGCCGTCTCGAGGGCCTAGCGCCGCCGCCGGAGCTGCCGCGCGCCCCGCGCTCGCAACCGGCGGAGCCTCCGTTGGAAGAGGCCGAAGAACGAATCATGGTGCCGCTCGTGAGCGTCGATCCGGGGAGCCCGGATCGACCGCTCGGTGGCTACTACGGCTCGCAAGCGATCGATGGCGTTCCCAAGCAGGCGCCGGTGGTGCGCGTCCTCGACCCCGCGAGCGGTCGACCGCTCACGCGTACCGTGCTCGCGACGAGTCAAACCGTATACGCGCGCGAGTGTCTCTTGCCGCGGGCGGTCGCGACGCGGCCCGCCGCCGGCTCGATCCTCGTGGCGTGCCTCGGTATCGACGCCGTCGTCGAGCTCGACGCGCGCGTCCCGGATCCGATGCGCGCGGAGCGCCGTCGTTTCGACGTACCGCCGGGGCCATCGGGGGTAGCGGTCGACGAGCGCGCGGCCGTCGCGGTGGTCTTCTCGCAATTCGAGGGGCGGCTGACGGTGCTCGATCTGGCGGATGACGCGAGCGAGCCCATCGCGTCGATCGCGCTCGATCACCGGCCCACCCCCGATATCGCCGCGATCGCGCCGGGGCGCGCGCTCTTCTACCGCACCGACGATCTGCGCATCGCCAACGACGGCCTCGCTTGCGCGAGCTGCCACCCCGACGCGCGCGACGACGGCCTGTCGTGGATGACCCCCGACGGGCCTCGCCAGACGCTCATGCTCGCGGGGCGCACGCACGACACCGCGCCGTACGGCTGGAGCGGGCACCAGGGCAAGCTCGAGGACTACATCTCGACGACCGTCTCGCGGCTCGGCGGGATCGGGCTCGACTACCACGCGTCGTCCGCGCTCGCGCGCTTCGTCGAGGGCGCACCCACGCCGTCGCTCGAAGGTGCGGCCGATGTCGAGCGTGTCCGGGCGATCTTCTTCGGCGCCGAGCAGGGGTGCGCCAGCTGTCACGTGGGGGGTGGGGGCACTGACGGCGCGCTGCACGTCCTCGATCCCGGCTCCAAGCCCTCGGCCAAGGGGTTCGATACGCCGTCGCTCCGCTTCGTCGCCGGCACCGCGCCGTACTTTCACGACGGGCGCTACGCCACGCTCGAGGCGCTCCTCGCCGACAGGACCAGCCACATGGGCCAGCCCGGTGCGTTGACGGTCGCGGATCGCGCCGATCTCCTCGCGTTCCTGCGGTCGCTATGAGGCAGCTGCTCTTGGCGGTGGTGGCGACCGCGTCCGCCGCCTGCGGCTCGCTCTCCGAGCCCCCCCGAGCACTCGAAGAGAAGGCCGAGATCGCCGCCGCGCTCGCCCTGGGGACGCAAGCGTTCGGCCTCCCTGCCGATGGCCGCATCGAGGCGCCTCGGCGTCCGGGCGTCGCGGTCGGGCGATTCGCGTACGGTGAGCTGCCTCTCGTCGAGCTCGAGGATGCGCCCGCGCATCGCTCGCACGTTTCGGTCTCGTACGAGCGAGGCACGTTTCGCTTCGACGAGGTCGTCATCGCCGATCTGAAGATCGGCGCGTCCGAGGGCTTCGTCGGCGCGCCCGGCCTGGTTGCGGGAGACGTCGGCATCGCCGCGCCGGCGTACGAGCGCTGCCCGGATGACGATGTCGTCAGCGACGCGCGGTGGCTCGCGGTGCCGGTCGGCGGGTTCACCGAAGCATCGATCGAGGTCGACGTCGGCGAGGGCCGGTTCTTGTGGAGCGAGTGTAGGTCGGTCGTCGATCGCGCCGCGCGGTTCCGTGCGCCCGCCATCGTTCCGGGCTTCGTCTACGGGTTCCGCATGCGCGCGCGCGGCAAGACGGCGAATCATGCGGACGAG
The DNA here is from genome assembly GCA_938004815.1 of uncultured Polyangiaceae bacterium. Classification (GTDB taxonomy): domain Bacteria; phylum Myxococcota_A; class Polyangia; order Polyangiales; family Polyangiaceae; genus Xiheicaenibacterium. The sequence continues at coordinate 2,804 of CALKVR010000066.1, forward strand.
GAGCTCGTCGTCGTGGCGCCCCCGTCGGGCTGGGCCGCGTCGTCGGCTCCGCTGGGCTCGAGAGAGCTTCGCCGCGGCCCTCTCGCGGTGGTCAGGGTGTCCGTGGATCGCGAGGCCGGCGCGTCGTTGGTCTTGCGCTTGGCCCCCGAGCAGCTCGCGGCGTGGGAGGATCTCCGGCTCTTGCAACGTGCGCCGCGCTGGGTCGAGGTCTCGAGCCGCCTCGGCGACATGCTCCTCTTCGGCATCGACGTCGCGCGGGTCGGCGACGAGGTCGAGGCGACGTACACCTTCGGTGTCGATTGGGTCGTCGACGGCGCGCCGTTCGAGCCGTTCCTCGGTGCCGCCGAGCGGGCCGCCGGCCGCGCTCGAGATTGACTTAGTCGATTTCGAAGGCGAGGAGCTGGCTGCGGTCGGACCGCACGGGCCCGAACGCAGCCCACTCGGCGAGCGATGCGGTGAGAAAGACGTCGGTCGTCGAGGTCCCGACGATGGACCAGCCGCCGCAGCCGAGCTGGGACACGCGCGAGACCGAGCCCGACCCCGCGATCTCGAGGAGGAGCGGGACCGGACGCTCGGGCGCCGCGCCCTCGAGCGCCGCGGGCAACCCCGAGAGCTGGCCGGTGAACGCCCAGTAGATCGCCCCGTCGTCGCGGACCGCCACCGAGCCGTCGCGGCCGAGCGCGCGGAGGTTGAACAGGACAGAACCGTCAGCTGCGAGCCGCAGCAGGACGACGCGATCGGTGACCTCTCTGTCTTCGGTCGCGATCAGGAGCCCGCCGTCGGGGTACGGGACGAGCGTCGCGTCGTAGGTGAACGCCGGCTCGTCGTGCGAGAACGTGACGTTGCCGAGCGCGTCGAGCATCGCGACGTGCAGCATGGCGGGCCTCGTGCGGGGCGGGAGCTCGGCGGTGGCGGTCGCGCGGCGCCCGTCGGGCAGGTCGATCATCGCGATCACGTCGTCGGGCAGAACCTCGGCCGACGTGATTTGACCGTCGAGATCGAGCTCATAGAGAAAGGCGCCAAAGTACTTCGAGGGGTCGGGCACGAGCTCGGCGTCGTTCAACCCGAGGAGCGTGCGGCTCGACCGAACGGCGACCCGCAACCCGGCCGCGTGGGCCGAGATGGCCGAAGCGAGCGGAGCGCCTGCGTCGTCCGAGACGTAGTCGGCGAAGAGCCGCGTGCTCCACAGACCGCCCGCGGGCTTGAACAGCTCGCCGACCTCGACCGCTACTTGATCGCGCGCGCGTCCCGCGTAGTAGAGCGCGCCCGCTCCCGCGGCGAGCCGAGGCGCTTCGGCGAGATCCGGCAGCTGGTAGATCTCGGTGACGCCGCCCGTGTCGATCACGCGCACCCCGAACTCGGGGGTCGACCCGTTGACGTACTCGTCGCCCCCGACGCCGTTGTTGTTGGACGAGCTTTGGCCGTACTCGGCGAGGGCAAAGGCGACGCCACCGCCCCACGCGACGAGCTGAGGAGGCCGCGGCGCCTCGGCGCTGCCCGACGCGCTGCTCACCACGAGGCGCGCCCCAAAGAGCGCATCGCCCGGAGGCGAGCCCGTAGGCCGGATGGGCGCCGAGGCGGTCGCGGTGAGGAGCGGAGGAGGTTGGTCGGGATCGAAGTCGTTCTCGGGGACGTAGACCAGCGCCGTCACGTCGACGGTGCGGGACCTGGCCGAGCAGTGAGCGTCGAAGGTCTGGAAGTCGGTGAAGGGGCTGGGGAGGTCGAAGACGAGCCTGCCGGCGCCGTCGTTGGAGCGCACGGGGAAGCCCTGGGCGCCGAGCACCGGGGCTCCGATCGTCACCGGCTTGCCGCGCTCGTTCACCGTCAACGTCGCGCCGTCGAGGTAGCCCTCGGTCTCGCCGTTGGTGAAGACGAAGAGCTCGGCCTCGACGTGAAGCACCGGCGCGGTCGGATCGCCGACCAGAGCCGCCGTGACCTGGTTGAGCTGCGCGGTCGAGCTGGGGTTGCCGGGCGGAACGCACGCCACGAGCGCCATGAGGAGACCCAGTCGGCGCTTCACTCGAGCCTCCACGTGGCGGTGACGCCCGCGCCGGTAGCGCGGATGTCCGGGAAGGGCACAGGCTCACCGGGCCCGGGCTCGACGACGTCGCGTCGCGCGCCGGTGATGACGAGGGGGATGCCGGCGGCAGTGAGGATCGTGCCTGCGCCCAGCGTCGGAAGCGCGACGATCGAAGACAGCTCGGCAGGGCCGCCGGCGGCGACGTCGGCGAAGAACATCCCCGTCGCGGCGATGATCGCGGTGCCGCCCACGCCGGTGATCACGCTCCCGAGCGCGACGAGACCTCGCGAGTACATCTCGGTCTGGTTGCGCGGGTCGCGCAGCGCGAGCCGGCGAGCGCGGTCGGCGTCGCGCTGCTCCTGCGTGCGGACCTTGGAGCCGATGACGAGCATCGGCACCCCCACACCCGCGCTCATCGTGCTCGCCATGATCCACGGCCAGGTCGTGTCGAGATCGCCATCCGGGCTGTACGTCGCCGCTTGCGCGATCCCCGCGCCCAGGCCGGCGGCCGCGAACGACGTGAAGCCGAACCCCGTGACCATGAGCGCCTGGCTCCGTCTGCGCTCGAAGCCGCGCGGCATGTCGGCGAGGCCGAACATCGCCAGGCCGCCCGTCGCCGCGAACCCTGCGCCGGCGCCGATCAACGTCGCCCCGAGGTTCGTTGCCTCGCGATTCGGGCGGTCGACGCAGCCGCCGATGCCGCAGTACTGCCCCGCGTCCGAGGTGCCGAGCACCACCGAGCCGCTGATCACGAAGATGAGCCCGAGGGTCAGCGAGGTCGGCGCCATGACCGGGAGCAGATCCGGGTCGGCGGCTGGCTCGTCGATGGGCGGCATCCGAGGGGGTACGAAGAGGATCGGCGGCG
>CALKVR010000067.1 GCA_938004815.1 uncultured Polyangiaceae bacterium
CGCCCTCGAAGATCGTGTCGAACGCGGCGATCGGGTTCGACTCGCCGTAGACCCGCTGGTTCGGGCCCGCGTAGTAGGGCGAGCCATACTGGTGGCCGTCGACCGTGAGGTGGATGCGCTTGAACTTGACGGGGTACTTCTCGGCCAGGCGCTCGGCCATGACGTGATCGATCGACGGGCCGAGGGCGTCGGACTCGCCCTCGTCGCCGGTGAGGACCGAGTCGGCCGCGGTCAGCGCGGTCACGTTGGAGATGCCGTGGCCGCCGCTGCCGTATTGGGCCTGCTGGCCCGCGGCCATGTTGTCGACGCCACGCAGCACCAAGCACTTGGATCGCACGGCGGAGAGGCCCTCCATGATGGGGCCGAGGACGAGATTCTCGCCCGAGTCCGCCGGCTTCCAGTAGTCGACGCCCAGGTACTCTTCGGTGCCGTCGTGAAAGCCCGAGTGCGACTGGGTCGTGACCGTGCCGCCGTGCTCGAAAACGGTGATGAAGCGCCGCGCGGTCTCGCCTGCCGACCAAGCCTTGCCGTGCGTGAGCTCGAGGAGAGGCAGGCCCAGGAGCGCGCCGCCCGCGCGCCGCAAGAAGGCGCGGCGGCGAGAGTTCTTCAGGGCGCTCAGCAGCTGGCGGCTCATTGAGAAACCTCCGTCACGTTGATGTACCGAAAGGCGTCGCTCGCGATGATCGAGAGCACGAGGTCCTTCATGCTGCCGCCCTGCACGAAGCTGGCCTGGATATCGCCCAGCGAGCAGGTGTCGAGGTCCCCCAAGTCTTTGCCGATGGCCGTCTTGTACCACCGCTCGGCGAAGCACTCGCGGACGCGGACGCTCGACGCGAGCTTCGACGACAGCTCGACTGCGCCGAGGACCGGGCCATCGACGTCGCCGGTCGTCGCGATCGAGCCGCTCGCGTCGACGGGCAGCCCCGAGGTCGCCTCCTCGGTCTGCCACTTTCCGATCGCGTCGTAGTGCTCGAAGGTGAACCCGACCGGGTTGATGATGCTGTGGCAGCTGGCGCACTCGCCCTGCATCGTGCGAGCGATGACGTCGTCTCTGACCGTCCGGAGCTCGCCGTCGACCACGCCACCCTCGACGACGACGTCGTTCGCGTTGGCGGGCGGGTCGCCGAGCTCGCTGCAGAGCATCTCTTCGACCACCCAGACCCCGCGGCGAATGGGCGCGGTCACCGTCTTGGTCGAGAGCACGGTGAGGAACGCGCTCCGCGTGAGGATGCCGCCGCGCTGCTGCCCGTCGAGCTCGACCCACTCCCAGTTGGCGGCGTCGGAGGGGCCAGCCACGCCGTAGAGATCGGCGAGCGGGCCGTTCACGTACGCGTACTTGGCCGAGAGCAGCTCCTCGAGCGAGCCGCTCTGCTCGAAGAACGCGCGCCGGACGAACGCCTCGGTCTCGACGCGCATCGCCGCTTGGAGCTCGGCGTTCCACTCGGGGTAGAGCGCCGCGTCCTTTTCGACCTCCTCGAGCGGGTTGTGGAGGACGCCGCCGTCGAGCTGGAGCCAAGACGATACGAAGCGCTGCACCGACTGTTCGGCGCGGGGATCGTCGAGCAAGCGCTTGGCGTGCGCCTGTAGGCCCTCGGGGTCGTCGAGCTCGCCGCCGTCGGCCGCCGCGATGAGGGCGTCGTCGGGCATGGTGTCCCAGAGGAAGTACGACAGGCGAGACGCGACCTCGTAGCTCTTCAGCTTGCGTGAGGTCGCGCTCGCGTCGCCCTCGCCCGCCTCGAACAGGTAGACGAACGCGGGCGCCTGGAGGACGACCTGGAGCAGCATCTCCATCGACTCCTGAAAGGTCATCGAAGAGGCGCGAGCGTTCGCGTACACGGCGAGGAGCGCGGTGCGCTCTTCGTCCGTCAGCGGGCGGCGGAACGCGCGGGCCGCGAAGCCGCCGAGAAAATCGTTCACGCACGCCTCACCGGCGTCGACGGTGACGTCGCACGGGAACACCGGCTTCGTCCACTGCGCGCTCCGCCCCGCGATGCGCTCGGCGTCGTCACGGAGCTTGCGGACCTCGCTCTCCGAGATGATGTCGCCGCCCTCGATCAGATCGCTGTCGAACGCCGCGTCGCCGAACAGATCGCGGACCGTGTTCACGTACTGCGTCGGCGTCAGCCGGCGCAGCGGCCGCGCTGCGCCGTGGACGCCGCCGTCCTCGCACGACGCCGGGCCCGTGCCCGGACCGTCGACGTCGGCGCCGCCGTCTCCGATGTCGCCGACGCATCCGGCGAGGACCGCTGTCGCGGCGACGACCAGCCCTTGGGCCAGCCGCGCCGTACCGAAGCGTCGCGTGATCATGGCGGGGCGTTTTGCACCCCATGTGCCAAGACCGCGCGGCCTCATTTGCCCGGAGAAACCGGGGGATCGGTCAGACCACGGGTGCGATCAGGTTGATCGAGGGCAGGATCAATCTGATCGAGGGCCGTCTGGGGTCGCCCGACAAGTTGGCAAACGATCGGCCGATCGGAATCAGGGCCGCGCGCTGCGCGCTCCCCCCGCACCCAAGGAGGAACGTCATGCGCATCGCTCTCGTCGCCAGCGGCATCGCCGCGCTCTCGCTCACGGGCTGTCAAGTCGCGAAGGGCCCAGAGGTCATCAGCCCCGGCAAAACACCATCGGCCGAGCTCGCGAAGCAGCGCAGCGCCGAGAGGCCGCACAGACGAGAGCGCGTGACGGTCGAGGTGAAGGTCACGCGTCTCGGCGCCGGTGACGCGATCGCGGCATCGCGCGGCGAGATCGAGACCGATCGCCCGGCGCGGTTCGAGACCGAGCGCGCGGGTGAAGTGGGGCAGACGAACCTCGAGCTCGAGGTCGAGCCGCGAGGCAAGGGGACGTACGCCGTGAGCTTTCAGTGGTTCGAGACGACGGCGGACGGCCGTCGCGTCAAGTGGGCGCCGACGCTGGCCGTCAGCGAGGGCGTCGAGTCGCACGCCGAGATCGCGTGGGCCGAGGGCGATGGCCGGCGGATCACGGTCAAGCTCACGCGACCCGAGCCCGCCTCCGAGGAGGTGGCGCATCGGTAGCAGCGGCGGCACGATGCTAGTCTCGCCGCTCGGTGAGCAACGACGACCGGCCGCGGATCGAGCGAGCGCTCGGGTACATCACCGACAACATCGCGCGCCCGCTCACCGTGGCCGAGGTCGCGAAGAGGGCTCACCTGAGCGAGTTCCATTTCCACCGCGTGTTCTCGGCCGTCATGGGCGAGCCGGTGGGGCGGTGGATCACGCGCAAGCGCCTCGAGCTCGCCGCCATGCGCCTCGCCTACGAGCCGGAGACGAGCGTGACCGACATCGCGCTCTCGGTCGGGTACTCGTCGCCATCCAACTTCACGAAGGCGTTCACCGCATTCTTCGGACGCGCGCCCACCTCGGTGAGGCGCGCCGATGCCCGCGCCACCGACACCGGGCGGCCCGACCCGGCGGCGCTCCACGCGCTGCCACCCGAAGGCGATGGGGCGGAGCGCAAGCGCGTGCTCGATGCGCTCGGAGCCAGCGTGAGGTTCCTCGACTTCGCCGGGCTCGATCTCGCGTGCCTCGCGAGCTCCGAGGGCTACGAGCTATCCAGCCTCGTCGAGCTATGGGGGGACCTCATCGCGAGAGGCCGCCAGCTCGGCATCTGCGAGGATGCCGTCGACGCATACGGACTCGCGTTCGATAGTCCGCAGCTCACGCAGCCCGAGCTCTGCCGCTACCACGCGTGCGTTCCCTGCCCGCCGTCGACCTCGCTGCCGGCGCCGCTGTTTCGCGGGCGCATCCCCGAGGGGCGCTACGCCATCTTTCCCTACGCGGGTGACGTCGCGGGTGTCGAGCGCCACTACCGATCGATCTACTCGGTGTGGTTCCCCGCCAGCAGCGTCGCCGCCGACGACTTCGTGGCCATCGATCACTACGTGGGTGACGAGCCGGTCGACGGGCGGATCGATCTCGAGGTCTGGATCAAGCTCCGACCGCGGGGTTGAGCGGGCCTCCGCGACACGACAGCAAGATAGGAGAAGCGTTCCGCAAGCGCGGAGAAGCGGCGCGACCGAGGCGGTTTCAGGGTTGCCGCCATGGAGACCTCGATGGCGAAGCGAACTGGCAAGCGAGTGATGGTGACGGGCGCGTCCCGCGGGATCGGCAGAGCGGCCGCGATCGCGTTCGCGGCACGCGGTGACGACGTGGTGCTCGTGGCGCGAAGCAGCGACGGTCTCGCGGCGGCGGCGCGAGAGGCCGAGGCGCTGGGGGTGCACGCCGAGGCAATCCCGATCGATGTCACCGATCAAGCGAGCGTGACTGCAGGCGTCGAACGCGCGCTCGCCCGCGGCCCGGTCGACACCCTCGTGAACAACGCCGGGGTCTTCCAACAGACTCTCTTTCTCTCGCAAGATCCCGCGTGGCAGCGGCACGAGCTCGACGTGAACTACTTCGGAGCACAGCGCGTCACGCGCGCGATCTTGCCCTCCATGATTGCGCGCGGGGCCGGCACGATCGTGAACGTCTCGTCTTTGATTGGATCCATCCCCTGCCCCACCGTCGCCAACTACTGCGCGAGCAAGGCCGCGCTCGACGCCTGGTCGCACGCGCTCCGCGGAGAGGTTGCCCACCACGGCGTGCGGGTGGTCGTCTTCATCCCGAGCCACACCGAAACGGAGCAGGCGATGGAAACGACGAGCTTCGACGGCGTGCCCGCGATGAAGGTCTCGTACACCGTGAAGCAGCTGCTCCACGCCGCCGACCGCGCCCCGCGCCGGTTCGCGGTGAGCCCTGTCTTCCGCGCGTTCCTCCGGGTCGCCGGCATCTTCCCGGGGTGGGCCGAGGGTCAGATGCGAAAGTCGACCCGACGACTCGTCGACAGGCCTGCGATCGACGTCGACAGACGGCGGCTCAACGCGCAGCCGTGACGTGCTCGCTCGGGTGGCGCGGCCGTTCGTAGAGAAGCTCGCGCGGCTCGCTCGCGCTCGGCGCGGGGAACCCGAAGCCGAGCGGCCGCTCGGTCACCGACTTCCACACCATGCGACCGGACGTATCGTAGAGGAACGCGGTCAGCGTGAGCGCCGACGCCTCGCAGGCCGCGTCGCCATCGCACGTCTCGTCGACCCGCACGAAGGTGACGAGGAGGGCGTCGGCGCCGCTCAGATCGAGCGCCCGCAGCCCGGGAGCCGACAGCGGTGGCGACGAGAGGTCGGCGGCGTCGAGGGCGCCGTCGGCCTTCAGGGCCTCGCAGCCCGGACGCCCGGCCGTCCATGGGCCAGCGGTCTCGGTCACCTGCGCCTTCAGCGCGTCGAGCGCGACGTACGCCTCGAGCGCCCGGCCCGAGCAGAGCACGGGCTCGGCGACCGCCAGCCGCTCGAGATCGCGCCACCCGCCGTAGGTCGGATCTTTCACGGATCCGGTGCTTTTGCAGCCGACCGCGAAGAGGGCCGCGGCGGCCAGCGTCAAGGGGCGGTTCGGGCGTCTCATGGCGCCCGTCGTACGCCACACAGGGAGGATTCTTCCCTACATGGGCTCGCTCGACCCAGCCGTCACCAAGCAGAGACGATGCGGGCCCGGTAGCCCCGCGCGTACAGCCTGTCGATCATCTGCTCGTATCCGGCAGCGCCGCAGGCCGGCGCCACGGCCTGCACGGTGGCCGTCCGGGTGTCGTAGTCGACCTGCACGTCTTGCACACCCCGCACGCTCGAAAGCGCCGCCCGCACCTTCATCGGGCACGCCTCCGAGCACGCCATGTTCGGGAGCTCGAGACCGAGCGTGCACTCGGCGCGATCACGCTCGAGGGCCGGCGACCAGGCCTTGGGCTTGGTCGAGCAGCCGCTCGCGACGAGCAGCGAGAGACCTGCGGCGAGACCGAGGACACGGCCCATGGCCTCAGCATCGTACAAGCCGGCCTGGCTTGCCACAAACCCGCCACAATCGTTCCTCGAGCCTTCCTTCGAGGCTGCGCGGTAACCCAACGCGCCGGGCGTAGGGTCTCTACATGAAATCGCTCGGTCGAGCCTTCGCCATCCTCTGCATCTACGGTCTCACTTGCGCCGCCTGGCTGATCCTCGGCGGCATCACGCTGCACCGCTCGGAGAAGCAGAGCTCGTCGCTCGAGAGCGACGTCCACGATCTCTGGGGCCGCGAGCACGTCCAGGAGGCCCCCCGCGTCACGCTGAGCGCCGACGAGGACACCAGCGGCACCACGCCGGCACCTCCCGCCCAGGCCCCCGGTCTGCAGCCGGCGCGCTCGCAGCTCGACGTGGATCTTCGCCTCGACCAGCGCCTCAAGGGCCTGACCTGGTACGCGCTCTACGACGTCGGCTTCCGAGGGGCGTGGACCTACAAACACGAGGGCGACGCGCCCTCGACGATGCTGGTGACGTTCGCGTTCCCCGATCCGCAGGGCGTGTTCGACGACTTCACGTTCCTCGTGAACGGCGAGCCGGTGGACGCCGCGCCGTCGAACGGCGCCGTCACCGCGCTCGTCGGCATGGCGCCGGGCGACGAGATCGAGGTGGTCGCGGCCTACAAGAGCCGCGGCCTCGGCGCGTGGCGGTACAAGCCGTCGACGGGCGCGAGCAGCCTGAAGGACTTCCGCCTGACGATGACGACCAACTTCGACGAGGTCGACTTTCCCGAGAGCACCCTCTCGCCCTCCAAGCACGAGGACACGGCCGAGGGACGCCGCCTGGTCTGGGAGTTCTCGCAGGTGGTGAGCGGGCACGGGATCGGCATGGTGATGCCGAAGCGCATCCAGCCGGGGGAGCTCGCGTCGAGCCTGTCGTTCTCGGCCCCCATCTCGCTCTTGTTCTTCTTCCTGGTGCTGGCGGTGCTCGCCAAGCTGCGTGGGCTCGACATCCACCCCGTGAACTACTTCTTTCTCGGGGCGGCGTTCTTTTCGTTCCACCTGCTGTTCGCGTACACCGTCGACCACGTCTCGGTGTGGACTGCCTTCGCGATCGCGAGCGTGGCGAGCGTGGTGATGGTCACGGCCTACCTGCGCCTCGTCGTCTCGCCGCGCTTCGCGTTCGTCGAGTCCGGGCTGGCGCAGCTCGTCTACCTGGTCGGCTTCTCGCTCGCCCACTTCTGGCGCGGCATGACGGGGCTCACGATCACCGTTCTCTCGGTGGGCACGCTGTTTCTCCTC
>CALKVR010000068.1 GCA_938004815.1 uncultured Polyangiaceae bacterium
TCTTGGGATCGTGGAAGGTGATCGAAGCGAGCTCGCTGAACGCGAGATCGAGCACGCGTCCGCCGTCGTAGAAGGGCAGCGTCGCTCCGGTGAGGTCGTCGGAGTCTGCGATGGCCGAGAACCGCTGCGCGGCGCCGTTGACGCGCGTGATCGTGCCCGCCGTCGCGGGCGTGAGCGCGGTCGCCTCGGCGAGCGCAGCACCGGCAGCCGGCGCGTCACCGTGCGTGTGACAGACCGACGCCTTCATCAGCGCGAGGAGGTGGGGCGGCGGCATCCCGATCGCCGCGCCCTTGCCGGCGTGGTTGGGGTCGCGGCGCCGGAGCGTCGCGAGCTCCTCGGCCTGGGCGGCAGCGGCGAATGCCCCCATCGGCCCCGCGAGGTCCGGCGCCGCGGCGACGAGCCGCTGCATGGTGGCCTGCGCTTCGCTGAACCGCTGCAGGCGGACCTCCATGTTGAACCGCATGAGCAGCCTGGCCGGGTCGGCGGCCGGCCCCCCGGTCTCGTGCTCGAGGTTCACGAGCGCCTGCTGGAAATCCCCGTTCTCGATCGCTGCTTCGACGGACATCGGGGCGAGTTTACGGGCGGCGCGTCAATACCTGCCTCGGTTTTCGACCCGAGCTAGCTCGATGTTTTCTCGGCTATTTTTGGCGACCAGCGCCAACCTCCTCGGGTCTCTCGGAGGTGGCGGACCCCAGCCACCTCAGGCGCGCATGGGCATTGGGACCACGTCGACGTGGAGCGTCTCTTCGAAAGCCGTGATCTCTTTCAGGCACGCCTCGCTCGGGCGGCCCGACACGCGGAGCTTGGTGCAGGTGGCGCGAGCCCCGTCGAACACGGTGTTCGAAATCTCTTCGATGTTGATGCCGTGGCGCTTGAGCACGGCGAGCGTGTTGGCCAGGGCGCCCACCTTGTCGAGCTGGCGCAGCACGACCACGTAACGGGCGGGCGAGGCCGCGCAGACGTTCACGACGTTGGGGACGTCTTCTTCGGTGAGGAAGCACCGGACGACGCGCGCGATATCCTCGGCGATGGCGCGGTGCGCCTGCCGCGTGGAGCCGGCGATGCGCGGCGTGCAGATCGCGCCGGGCAGCTTGGCGAGCTCGGTCTGAAAATCAGCCGAGGCGATCCGCGGCTCGTCGGGGAAGACGTCGAAGCCCACGCGGAGGCCCTTCTTAGGGGCGAGCTCGAGGAGGGCGGCGACATCGAACAGATCGGCGCGGGCGGTGTTGATGACGATGGCGCCCTGCGGGAGCGACTCGAGGACGTGGCGCGAAACGATGCCCTTGGTCTGCGGGTTGAGGGGGAGGTGGACCGTGAAGACGTCGCTGACGGCGGCCAGCCGCTCGAGGCTGGGCGCGAACGCGATCTCGGTCTTTTGCGCCCGGGCGGCGGTCAGCGAGCGCGACCAAGCGTGCGGCTTCATCCCGAAGGCGCGGGCCCGGGCCCAGACCTCACGGCCGACGGCGCCGAGCCCGGCGATGCCGACGTGCCGGCCGGCCAGGCCCCACTCGCCCGAGTATTTGCCCCGCTCCCAGCGGCCGGCGGCGAGGTCGGCGTTGGCCTCGAGGATGCGGCGGTCGAGCGCGATGCACAAACCGATGACCAGCTCGGCGACGCTCGCGGCGTTGCGGCCGGGGCAGTTCGCGACGTAGATGCCCCTCTCGCTCGCGGCCTCGACGTCGATGTTGCCCGTCCCGCCGCCCGCTCTCACGATCAGGTTGAGCTCACGAGCCCCTTTGATGGCCTCTTTCGTCACCTCCGTGCCCCGAACCACGAGGATGCCGACCCCGGATAGAGCGGAGCCGAGCGTGTCTTTCGTGAGCGAGGGATCGGACGCGATCTCGACCCCGAGGACGCGGAGCTCCTCGAGGGGCTGGGCATCGATCGGATCGGCGATGAGCAGACGCATGACCGGCCCCAAGCTAGCAGAGTGCGCCCTCGTTTTCGCCTTTTCGGTCGCCGGCTGCGGGAGCGAGCCGCGGGTCTCGCCGTGGCCGGCACTTCGCCTGTACGCCGAGCAGCCCGACCTCGACGCCAGGCTCGCCGCGATCGACCACGAGACCGCCGGCGCCAAGCTGACCCTCGAGCACGAGGCGCGTACCAAGGGCGAAACGGGCGACGCTTACGTGGTGCGTTCGTACCGGGGCGTCGACCTGATGGGCCACATCACGTGGGCTTGTCGGGCCGCGAGCCCCTACGGCGTGGTGCTGGCGGTCGGGCCCGGAGATCCCTCGATCGCCTCCGAGGTCGTCTTCGCCGCCGACGCCGGCGGCGGGCGCATCTTCGCCTCACCGGGCCAGCTGATCGCGGGCGGCGAGCCCGAGGTCCTGCTGCGCGACCGCGCCGGCGCGCTCTCGGTCTGGACGCTCGGCTTGCGTGGCGCGAGCCCGGTGTCGATCGACCTCGTCCCGCCGCCGATCGGCGTCCGCGTCCTCGACACCGGCGAGATCGTCCTGGTATCAGAGATGACAGTACCGTCACTGTCTGAGCCGCCCCTGATGGTCGCTGCGGCCGCCGGCTTCTCCGACGGCCGGTTCAAGAAGGACGCTGGAACCGCCAGGCGGTTTCACGCCGAGATGGAGGCGGCCTACGCCGCCGTCCCCGAGGGCGAAACGGCCGCCGAGAGGTTCGACCGCGTCACCATCCACGCGTTCCACACCATCCGCTCCGGCGGCGACGAGAAGGCGACGCGCGAGGTCTACGCCAAGAGTGACGTGGCGCCGGAGCTGCGCGCGCTCCAGAGAGAGAGAGCCGCCTGGCTCGGCAGGTAGCCGGCGGGAGACCCGGCTCCTAGGGGGCTCTTCATACCTAAGACGTCTGCCGAGAGATCGGGCATGGGCACGGGCACGGGCACGGGCACGATCGGATGAGGAACCACGGGGAACGGGCAGGGCTCCACCCCTAGCTAGCTAGTGTCCCGGC
>CALKVR010000069.1 GCA_938004815.1 uncultured Polyangiaceae bacterium
GCGACGCACCTCTGCCTCGCCACCGGCGACTGCGCGTACCTCGGAGCGCCCCCTTGACGGTGACCACGACCGGCCCCGCCGACGCGCGCCGCGACCAGAGGCAAAAGCACGTCGCTTGGGCCAAGGCGCGCCTCCGCTCGGCCGAGGGCAAGCGGCAGCTGCGCCAGAACCTCGAGGCCGGTCTCCGCGCCGTGCTCGCGAGCGAGGTGGGGCGGGTCGTCGACGTCGAGGCGATCGTCCGGCTCGCCGACTACTTGTCGTCGGACGCGTTCGTGGCCGCGAACGTTCGTCCCGTGCTGCGCACCGCGGTGCTGCTTCGCATGGCCCGCCTGCGTGAAGCGCCCGAGAGGCTCGGCACCTACGTCTCGGACGAGGCGCGCGCGCTCGACGAGGCCGTGCTCGAGCGCCCGGGGCTCGTGCCCGAGAAGTTCGTGCGCGAGCTGCTCGGCCACCGCGCCTTCGAAGAGATCGCGCGTGAGGTGCTCGACGACGCCCTCGACGAGTTCTCGCGCAAGACGAACCCGTTCACCGCCGAGTGGGGCCTGCCGAGCCTGCTCAAGCGCATGGGGCCGCTGTCGATCGGCCTCGGCGCGTTTGCCAAGGGCATCGAGGCGGTGCGCGACGAGTTCGACAAGCGCCTCGAGCCCGAGCGAAAGCGCTTCCTCCAGTCGTTCGCCCGCCGCTCGCTCGATCTCGCCGCCGACTTCGTGGTCCGCCGCAGCGACGAGCCCACCTTCGTCGCCGCTCGCAAAGAGCTCCTCGCGTGGCTCCTCGAGCAGCCGGTCTCCGAGGTCGTGAGCCCGGGGGGCGACCGCGTCACCGAGCTCGTCCTCGACGCCGCCGAGGCGACCGCCAAGCACGTGAACGCGATGGAGGCGACCCAGCGCAAACGCCGCGCGACGATCGAGATGCTCTTCGCCGCTCACAAGGCGCAGACCGTCGAGTCCGCCCTCGCCACCTACGGCGCCAAGGTCTCGCTCGACTACGACGCCATCACCGACGCGGCGTGGCCCGCCGTGCTCGTCGCGCTCGACGCACCCGCGGTCGACGCGTTTTTGGACGATTTGGTGGGCGGCTTCTACGACGAGGGGTGAGCTGCTCGGCGGGGCATGGACGCCCGACGCGCGCGGCTCCATCATCATGGAGCCGATGCCCAAGCCCCCCTCGGCCGTCGCGGTCTCGTCCGCGCTCCGAATCGTCGAGCCTCTCGGGCGGCGGCTCGTCTCGGGGCTCGTGCTCGGGCCGCTCGTCGCGGCGTTCCTCGGGCGGCCCCTCGCTTGGCTCTCGGTGCCGCTCGGCGTCGTCCTCGCCGTCGGGCTCTTGAGCCGCGGCGGGCACTTTGGGCCGCGCGTCACCGTCGACGAGCGGGGCGTGTGGTACGGCCGCGCGCTGCTGCTCCCGCGCTGCTCGGTCGACTTCGCCTACGTCACGCGCCGGCGAGGCTCGGCCAAGGTGCGCTTTCTGACGGGCAGCGACGTGACCGCCGAGCTCGACGTCGACGACGTCGCCGAGGGCGTGCGGGTGCTCGAGGCGATGCGGCTCGGCACGGGCGAGCGCGTCGCACGGCTCGGGTCCACGATCGCTCCACGCGCCGCCTTTGCGCTCGGGGTGCTGGCGCTCTTGCTCGGCGCCTCGGTGCTCGTGGTCGGGCTCGTCGCCGCGGAGCCGTGGGCGGTCGTGACGGCCGCCCTCGCGCTGTTCATCGCCCCAGGGCTCCTCGGCACGCAAGAGGTCCGCGTCGGCGCCGACGGCCTGACGATCGCGGTGGGCCTTTCGTGTCGGTTCGTCCCGTTCGCCGATGTCCTCGGCGTCGAGGAGGCCAAGCGCGGCGTCATCGTGCATCTGCGCGGCGGCGAGCGCATCGTCGGCGGCACGCCGCTGCGACTCTGGGGCGCACCTCGGCGCGAGATCCGCGCGGCCCTCGTCGAGGCGATTCGCGCCGAGCTCGCGCGCTACCGCGCCCTGGCCCCGCCGATGTCGGCGAGCCGCATCGAGCGCGCGGGCGAGGCGCTCGGGGACGGCGCGCGCGCCGCCGAGGGCACCTTCCGGGTCGCGCCGCTCCCCCTGGACGAGCTCGTCGAGATCGCCGCGTGCCCCACCGCGAGCGAGCGCGCGCGCGAGCTCGCCACCTCGGCGCTCGCCTCCGTCGAAGACGAATGGACGAGAGAAGAGCTCGCCCGCGCCGCCGACGCGTGCGCCTCGCCCGCGCTCAGGACGCGTCTGCGAGGCGGGCGCGCCGACTGATCGCAGCCGTCACTGCGGCGGCTTGACCTGAGGCGCGGGCTGGGCGTCGGCGCCGGAGTAGACGAAGTACGCCTTCTTGGGCGGCGGCTCGAGGCCGAAGCGACCGGTGACCTCACGGCTGTAGTTGTAATAGGCCGAGTCCATCATGACGCTGTACGGGGCCCAGTCGGGGTCGCCGGGGCCGGTGTCGAACTTGGCGTCGCTCGGCTTGCTGACGGCGGCGGCGGCCTTGTAGAGCTCTTTGCCGTTGCGATCGAGCAGGCGGAAGTTCCACTCGACCTCGAACGACATGAGAAAGCCCACCAGCTTTTTCACGCCGGTGTCGCTCGAGGTGTAGAGGAAGACGTCGTTCTCGCGGACGATGCTCGACGTGACCTCGATCACGAGCTTGCCCTTCTTGTCGTCGCCCTTCTCGAGCGGGACGAGGGTGAGGAGCTGGCCATCGAAGACCTGGCCGAACGACTCGGTCATCGCCGCTAGGAACGTGCCGCGACGCTTCTTGTCGAAGGCGGGCGAGAACGCGTTGCCGGGGTCGATGACAGGAGCGTTACCTTTGGGGAAGTCGGCGAGCACCTGGGGCTCGCGACGGATCTCTTTGATGAGCTTGTCGAAGTCCTTGGGCGGGTCGAGGTTGGCGGTGTTCTGGAAGGAGACGTAGACGTTCGCGTCGCGCGCGCGCGCCAGATCGGTGAGCACGGTGCCGAACGCCTCGCGGAGCGCGTTGTCGACGGGGAACTCGGCGGCCGCGCCACCCTTGGCGGGCGCGAACATCCGCTTCTTGCCGTCCTCGTACATCGACGAGAGAGCCTTGACCGCGTCTTCGCGGGCCTCATCGAGGAGCTCGCTGTCCTTGTCGTCGGCGCACTCGTTGGCGACCTTGCGTAGCTCGCCGGCGTTCTTGGAGGAGACGCCCTCGCGCACGCGCGCTTTCATCCACTCGAGCCGCCACTCTTTGCGGCGAAACTGCTCCGGCGTCTGCTGCTCGTACTCGCTGAGCCACAGGCTCGCCGGAGAACCGTCTTTCGTCAGCTTGCTCCAGCGGCTCTGCTCCTGCGACTTCTGCATCGCGGTGCCGACGCTGGGCCCGAGGACGGTGAAGAGCACGAACGTCCCCGCGAGAACGCCGATGTGAGCGGCCGTCGGCAGCTTTTTCTTCATCTGCTTGGCGATGCCGAAGACGAGCACCCACGTCGCGCCGCCGAGGAAGAGCGAGATCAACGCGGCGACGCCGTAGCCCTGGTAGCCCAGGAACAGCCACGCCATGAAGATGCAGAACCCCATGATGCCGCCGAGGGCGATGAACCCGCAGCCGCCACCCGACGGTTGAACCGGCCGGTAGTGCATGTGCGGGCCGCCCGGCGGCGCGCCGAACGGTTGCTGGCCCCACCCGCCCTGCGGCGGCCCATGACCCGGGGGCGGCCCCCAGCCACCACCACCCGGCGGCCCCTGCGGAGGACCTTGCGGAGGACCCTGCGGAGGACCCCAACCGCCGCCGCCCGGTGGCCCCTGCGGAGGACCCCAACCGCCGCCACCACCGGGAGGCATGCCACCAGGGGGAGGCCCCCAACCACCTTGCGGACCGTAAGGACTGCTCATGCGTGTTTCCCTCGGCTTCTGCGACTGTGCAGGGCTCGCGTAGTACGGGGCGGCCGCGCCCCGACTCCCCCGAACGTCAGGCTGTCGGGCGCATCATGAGAGCATGACGCGCCCGCCTCGCGGCACCCTTTAGTCCAAGGCCGCGGTCCGGTAAGGTCAGCCGTTCCCGATGGAAGGCCCGCCGAGGAAACTGCCCCCGAAGCGCGACGTCGTCCTCGCGCTCCTCGAGAAGAGCAGCGCGCGCGTCTTCCTCGATCCGCGACGTGAGGGTGTCGTCGTCCCGAAGGGCTTCTTCAAGCAGGCCGAGCTCGTGCTGCGCGTCGGCTACAGCTTGAGCCCGCCCATCCCCGACCTCGAGATCGGCGATGATCACCTCGCCTGCACCCTCAGCTTCAACCGCACCCCCACGTGGTGCAAGCTCCCGTTCTCCGCGATTTACGCGGTGATCAGCGACGCCGACGGGCGCGGCGTCGTCTGGCCCGAAGACGTGCCGGTCGAGAGCCAGCTCTTGCGAGGCTCGTCCGCACGCCCGCCCAAGCCGCCTCCCGCCAAACCGAGGCTGGCCGCCGTTCCACCGCGCGAGCCCGCGACCATGCCCGAGGTGGCACCTCGAGCCGCACGTGAGGCGAGCCAGGGCGACGCCGGTGAGCCCCCCGCCCCGGCCGCGGCCCCGACGAGCCCGAGCAAGCCGACGAAGCGCCAGCTGCCGCCCTACCTCCGGGTCGTCAAATAGATGCCCTCTTGGATCAAACGCGGCGCGCTCGCGCTCGCGCTCGTCGCCGTCGCCGTCGCCGCCGAGTTCGCGATGCCGGTGATCATCCCCGATACGGCGTGGCGCGTGCTCGTGCAGCAGGCGCTCGTGGCCGTCGTCATCGCTCTCTCGCTCAACGTCATCAACGGCATGGCGGGCCAGTTCTCGATCGGCCACGCGGGCTTCGTGGGCATCGGCGCGTACACGTCGGCCGTGGTCGCCAGCCACATGCACGCGCGCCTCGGGTCACCCACCGACTACTCGTTCGCGCACTCGTTCATGATCGTGCCGCCCGCCATCATCGCGGCGGGCCTCGTGGCGGCCGTCTTCGGTTTTCTGCTGGGGCTGCCGAGCTTGCGTCTCAAGGGTGACTACCTCGCCATCGTGACCCTCGGCTTCGCCGAGATTTTTCGTCTCTTGATCGCCACCTCGTCCCCCGGCGCGCCCGAGGGCACGCTCTCGCACACGATCGGCCAGCTCGGCGGCCAGCAGGGGTACGGCGGGCCGGAGGATCGGGGCATCGCGCAGTACGCGGGCGGCTTCTGGCTGGTCGGCGGCGCCATCACGGCCATCATCATCGCGTGGCGGCTCAAGTTCTCGGGCTGGGGTCGCGCGCTCCGCGCGCTTCGCGAGAACGAGGTCGCGGCGGCGGCGGTGGGCGTCGACCCGACGAGCTACAAGGTGACGTCGTTCGTCATCTCGGCGATCGGCGGCGGCATCGCGGGCGCGCTGCTCGCCGGGATGCGCGACGGCACGCCGACGGTTCAGCCCGACCAGTTCAACTTCTTCTTCTCGTTCGACGCGATCACGATGGTCATCCTCGGTGGGAGCGGCAGCGTGAGCGGTGCCGTGCTGGGCGGCATCTTCGTCACCGTCACGAACCGCATCATCGAACAGCTCCAGCGCCTCGACTCGGTCGAGGCGTTTCGCATCGCGCACCCCGACGTAGACCTCAACGCGCTCCGCATGGTCGTCTACGCCGCCGTCCTCGTCGCCCTCATGGTCATGCGTCCGTCGGGGGTCTTCGGCGAGCGCGAGATCATCAAGGGCCGCCGCGGCCCGGCCGAGAAGCCTGCCTGATGGCCGCGCTCGACCTCAAGCACGTCTCGAAGCGCTTCGGCGGTCTCAAGGCCGTCAGCGAGGTCTCGTTCACCGTCCCCGAGCGCTCCATCTTCGGTCTCATCGGGCCGAACGGCGCCGGCAAGACGACCGTGTTCAACCTGGTCACCGGCGTCTACGACTTCGAGGGCTCGATCACGTTCGGCGACACCAGCCTCAGGGGCAAAAAGCCCGCGCAGATCGCACGCCTCGGCATCGGCCGCACGTTCCAGAACATCCGCCTGTTCCAGAGCCTCACCGTCCTCGAGAACGTGCTCGTCGCGTGCGAGAAGCGCCGCCGCGCCCACCTGGGGGCCGCGCTCTTGCGATCGCCGCTGTTCTTTCGCGACGAGGCCGACATGGCCGAGCAGGCGATGAAGCTCCTCGCGATCTTCAAGCTCGAGCACATGGCGGACGAGATCTCGACGTCGCTCTCGTACGGCAACCAGCGGCGCCTGGAGATCGCGCGCGCGATGATGCTCAAGCCCAAGATGCTGCTCCTCGACGAGCCGGCCGCCGGCATGAACTACGGCGAGGCCGAGGGACTGAAAGAGCAGATCCGTTGGCTGCGCGACGAGTTCGAGATCACGGTCGTGCTCGTCGAGCACAACATGCAGGTCGTCATGGGTGTCTGCGAGGACATCCACGTGCTCGACCACGGCGAGACGATCGCCCACGGCCCGCCCGACAAGATCAAGAAAGACCCGAAGGTCCTCGCCGCCTACCTGGGTGAAGAGACCGAGGAAGAGGCACAGAGCGAGGCCGCCGCCGGCGAGGCCAGCCCATGAGGACGGCTCACCCCACGCGCGCGGCGCCGAAGGTGGCGGTCGGCAGCCCGCTCCTCACCATCTCGAAGCTGAAGGTCGCGTACGGCGGCATCAAGGCGCTCAAGGGGATCGACCTCGAGGTCCGCCGCGGCGAGATCGTCGCGATGATCGGCGCCAACGGCGCGGGCAAGACGACCACGCTCAAGACGATCGCGCGCCTCTTGCCGATCGCCGAGGGCACGATCACTTACGACGGCACCGACGTCGGGCCTCTCGACACCGAAGATCTGGTCGAGGCCGGGGTCTCGCTCGTACCCGAGGGTCGCGCGATCTTCGGCGGGCTCACCGTGCGCGAGAACCTCGAGCTCGGGGCGTTCAACCACAAGGACAAGAAGCTGATGGCCGAGACGATCGAGGACGTCATCGGTCTGTTTCCCCGCATCGGTGAGCGCATGAAGCAAGAGGCGGGCACGCTCTCGGGCGGCGAGCAGCAGATGCTCGCGATCGGGCGCGCGGTCATGGCGCGCCCCACCCTCTTGCTCCTCGACGAGCCCTCGCTCGGCATCGCGCCCAAACTCGTGCAGCAGATCTTCGAGGCGATCGCGGCGATCGCCGATAGCGGCACCACCATCTTGCTCGTCGAGCAGAACACGCGCCTCGCCCTCAAGTACGCGAAGCGCGCCTACGTGCTGCTCACCGGCGAGATCGCCAAGACCGGCGAGAGCAAGGCGCTCGCCGAGGACCCCGAGATCCAGGCGCTGTACCTGGGCGGCTGACCGTCACTCGGCCTCAGTGGAGCCAGGCGGCGGTGGTGCGGACGGCCTTGTCGAAGGCGCCGAGGGCCACGCGGTGGGTGGTCGACATGCGCTTGCCGGCGGGGTGGAGCGTGTCGACGAGCAGCATGTGCTGCTTGGTGGTGAGGCCGTAGACGCCGCGGACGTGCTCGCCCTGCTTCAGCCCCGCTTCTTCGGCCATCTGGCGGATGACCTGCTGGTGGAGCTTCATCACCGAGAGGCCGAGCTCGCGGTGGTCGACGCCGAGCGTCTCGAGGTACGGGTCCATGAACTGCCCGCCGGCGACGGTGTACCCGAAGAGCTCGATGTTGAACGCCCAGTTCTTGGCGCGCTCGTAGGCGGTGCTCTTGGCGAGGAGCTTGGGCACGTAGATCACGCCGAAGGCGACGTGGCGTGACTCGTCGCGCTCGATGTACTCGAGCAGATCGGTGAGCACGGGCTCGACGTTCGACGCGGACAGCCGCTTGAACAGGGCGAGCGCGAGGTTCTCGACCGTGAGCTGCATGCCGTACAGCTTCTCGAGCATCGAGTCGGTCTCGAGGATCTTCTTGAGCACGCGGCGGCCGAACGGGTTCATCCGAGGGACGTCGACGCCCGCGCGCGTGAGGTAGTCGCGCAGGACGGTGAAGTGCCGCGCCTCGTCGAAGGCTTGCCCGGTGGCGGCCATGCGCGCGTCGAGATCGGGCAGGCTGCGCGCGAGCTCGGTCGCGATGTTCCACGCCGCGAGCTCACCCCACAAGAGCACGGTGAACACGTGCCCGATCGCCTCACGCTTGTCGGGCGAGAGGTGGATGCCGCCGTGCTTCTTCTCGAGCTCGGAGAGCACGTCGCGGGGGTCCCAGGCGTAGCTGCGGGTGTTGTGGTAGAGGCGCTCGAGCTTTTTCGTCTCGGTAGCGGCGCGCTCGGCCCACGGATCGAGCAGCTCGTAGGGGGGAAACGAATCCATCGGCGACCTCGGGTTTCGACCAAATTGCGTTTGGAAAGAGCGGCCCTCAAGCCAAGAGACCACGCATCTGAAGCTGGGCGACGGACTGCGCCAGCGCGTCGATGTCGAGCTTGCCGCGGCTCTTCGCGGTGGTGGCCCGCTCGAGGGCGTGCAGCGCCACCTTCTGGATGCCGCCGAGCATGAACAGCGCGGCCGCGCGCGGATCGATGTCGGCGCGGACGACGCCGAGCCGCTGGCACACCTCGATGTCGGCCGCGAACCGATCGACGACGATGCCGTCGATGGCGCGGAGGATCTTGTCGATCTGCACGTCGAGGCCGACCGCCTCGCGGACGAGGATGCGGATGCTCGCCTCGTCCTCGAACGCGGCGGCGAGCACACGGCCGGTCGAGGCAGCGCAGTAAGCGACCGACTGCTCGGGGGTCGGCTTGAACCCGGGGGGCAGCTCGATCGCCGGCTCGTTCGCGACCGCGAGCTTCACCCGCGCGAGCAGCCCCTCGATGATGGCGGCGAACACCTCGTGCTTGCTCTTGAAGTACTGATAGAGCGTGCCGCGCGCGATGCCGAGGTCGTCGCAGATGTGGCTGATGTTGGTGTCGTGGTAGCCGCGCTGAGCGAAGACGCGCTTCGCCGAGTCGAGGATCTGCTGCCGCCGCTCGGGCGCCGGGAAGTAGCCTGCGTTGGCCATAAAACTGACGTGTCAGTTCATAGAACTGACACGTCAGTTTGTCAAGCCGCGCCCGCGTCACGTCTGTCCGAGGCCCGCCCGCGCCCGAAAGCTCAAGGAGGCTCGATCAGGATGCGGTCCGCGGCGCCATCGATCACGAAGCGCCGGCCATCGAGGGCCGAGAGGCCGAGGAGGCCGTGGATGTTGCCGCCGAGCGCCGCGACCGTCATCTCGAAATACGGAAAGGACGGCGCACGCAGGACGGGGACGGTGGTCTCGGGCTCGCCCGCCATCAGGAGCAGCACGTCGCCGTAGTAGAGCGTGAGGATGTTTCCCTTGGCGTCGGAGGTCTCGACCTCCACGTCGCCCGGCTGCCCGGCTTCACCCAGCCAGAGGATGTGGGGTGCGCCCGTGTCGAACATCAGCCGGACCGCTTCGCCGTCGAGCGCGACGGGCGCGATCATGTGCCCCTGCACGTCGTCGAACGGCAGCTCCGACCACCCCGCCGTCTCGGGCAGGACCGTCGCCGCCGGGTGACGCACGATGTGCTCGGCGTCGTGGTCGATGAGCGACGTACCGGCAGCAACGTAGTCGACGCCGAGGATGCCTACCACCGGCAGGCCATCGACCTCACCGTGGTCGATCAGCCCGCCTCGACCCGGCACCGGGACGGTGTCGCAGCCCAGCTCGATGGTCCCGAAGTCCTCGATCCACACAGGGTCGGGGTCGTCGATGAAAAGAAAGGTCAGGGCGCTCCCGGTGTCGAAGAGCATCGCGGCGTCGCGCCCCTCGTGTTGCACACGGACGTGAAAGCGGTCCGGCACGCCGCCCTGGCTCGACACGATCATCTCGATCGTGTTCACCGGACAGGCGGGCGCGCCGCCGCCGCCGCCGCCACCGCCGGCGGATGTCGTGACGCTCGCCGACGAGCTCGAGCTCGAGCTCGTCGCGCCGGCGCCGCCCGCGCCGGTCGACCCCGGATCATCGTCGGAGCAGGCGAGCAACACCCCGAGAGACAAGAAAGAAGCGACGGTCCCGAAGCGCATGCCCCAGTGTACGCCGCGCGCCCGCGGCGATCGCCTCAAGGAGCCTCCAACCCCGCCGATTGGCGCGCGCGTCAGTCGGGCTTGAAGATGGCCAGCTTCTTGGGCGTGACGACGAGGCACAGATCCGACACGTGCGAATGCGTCTCGCGCTCGGCGTCCTTTCTGGCAAAGACCGCCCAGTTGACGCCGTCGGCGTCGGCGTAGACGCGCAAGACGTCGCCCGAGCCGTCGAGGTTCAGCGGCATACCGTACGACGTCTCGCCGTTCTTGCTCGAGGCGTACTCGCCGACGAGCGCGTCGGCGCGAAACGTCGGCTGGTCCGCGGACTCGGCGAACGCCTGCCACTTGCCGCCGGTCGGTGAGCCGCGCAGCTTGCCCTTGCCGTTCGATTCGACGACGCACTTGGACGCGTTCGGGAGATCGACGATGAGGTACTCGGTCTCCCCGTTCGTTGCGCGCTCGCCGAGCGTGCCGATACGCGAGCCGATCCAGGGCGTGGCGTAGATCAGCGCGACCATCGATCCGATCCAGATCGGAAAGAAGTAGACCATCATCGCGAACCCGACGCCCGAGACCTGCTCGCTGTACCCGCGTGCGTGCCGCCCGATGTGCGCCGCAAAGTCGTCGAGCACCAGACGCCGGCGCCCCGCCATCCGCGCCATCACCCCGGGGTCGACGACGTTGTCAGCCTTGCAGTACGTGCACCTCGCCACGCCTTTGTCCTCGGCGCGCGCAGCGGGGAGCGGCGCGCCGCAGACATGACAAGTCGCGCTCGCGCCTGGCACACGCGGCGGGTCGGCCGCGAACGAGTCCTCGGCCCGCTGGCGACGTTGCCCCTCCATCCAACGCACGATGAAGAGAACGGCCGCGACGGCGACGATGGCGCTGCCGATGAAAGGAACGAGGCCCTCGAGGCGATCGCCATCGAACGGCGCCGACTTCGCCGTCTGAGCGACGGCGATCGCGCCCAGTAGACCGACCGGGAGCGAGAGCATGAGCAGCGCGACGAACAGAAATCGCTGCTTCTCCATCGCCGTCGCGCGCAGCCCCCCCTCGGCGATCTGACGCGCGCGCACGTCGAGCTGCCCGAGATCCGAGGCAGCTCGACGCAGGTGGGAGCCCTGGGGCTCGGGCATCGGACCGCGAAAGCCGCAGGCCTCGCACGTCAGCGTATCGGGCGAGCAGACCGCGACGGGGGTTGGCCGCCCGCAGCGGGGGCACACGATGCCGAGCACGGGCGACTCTATACCGCAGGCGCGGCGCCGCGCTGCGCCGCGATCGCGAAGCCCGCTCCCGCCAAGATCGTGACGGCGCCCACCGCTTCGACCCAGGTCGGCGTGCCGCCGAGGACGACCATCCCGATCGCGATGCTGCCGAGGGTCTCGGCTGGGCAGACGAGCGCGACGACCGAAGGGGAGAGCGTGCGCGCCGCGATCTGCACGACGGTGTGGCCGATCGTCGTGGGGATGATGGCGACGAGGGCGATCATGACGACGCTGCGCAGCGGGAGCGGCCAGATGACGGCGTCGGGCGTGGCAGCAAGAAACGGAATCACGAGCGCGAGCGCGAGCGCGGCGACCCCGTACACGAGGGGCGCGTAGTGGCGGGCGGGGAGCGCGTCTCTCAGGCCGCGCGCCGACGCGATGTAGAATCCGAAGAGCACGACCGCGCCGAGCACCAAGAGATCGCCCGAGAGCCGGTGCTCGCCCTCGCCCGCGCCGCGCGAGACGACGATCGCCCCCGCGGTGGCGACGACGACGCCCCAGGCCTCGAGCCGCCGGGGCGCGATCCCGAAGATGGCCCAGGCGGTGAGCACGACCGCGAGCGGCTCGAGCGAGACGAGCGACACGGCGGCGGGCAGGGACGTGCGGTCGAGCCCCCACTGAAAGAGCCCGAAGTGTCCCGCGAGCAGGAGGCCGGCGAGCGCCACGCGCGCGCGATCACGCGACGAGAGACCACGCACGGTTCGAACGAGACCAGCAGGGTCGAGCGCGGCGAGGATGATGGCCGCGAGCGCGACTCGGCCGAACGCGATGACGATGGGGTGGGCGGGGCGCGCGAGCCGGGCGAGCGGCGAGCTCGTGGCGAACGCAATGCTGGCGACGACGATCGGCCAGAGGGCCCGTGCCCCCGCGGCGCTCATTCGACGGCTTGGCTCATCGGGCGGTCATCTCACCCACGACGGCGGTGGCGAAGGCGTCGCGCGCCGCTTGCACTCGCCCCGAGCCCGGACTGGCGAGGCCGGCCGCCGGTGACCGACCGAGCGTGATCATGAGCTTGGTGAGCGCCGCTTCGGCCGTCATGTCTCCGGCCCCGATGGCGCCCGCGCCCTGAGCGGCCGCCCCCCCCTCGTACGCGGTGAGATCGACCGCGCCGCGCGGACACTGGCTGACGATGACGACGGGCACGTCGAGGCCGCGTGCGGCTTCGATCACGGGGATGAGTGACCGCTCGAGCCGGGGCACGTTGCCGGCGCCGAACGCCTCGATCACGACGCCCCGCACCCCCGAAGCTAGCGCGCCGTGGAGCAGGCGCGGATCGAGCCCGGGGAACGTGCGCACAGCGAGGACGCGTGGCTCGATGCGGTCGTCGAAAGGCAGGACGGGACGCGCCGCGAGGACATGGGGGCCGACGTGCACGCCGAGGCCCAGCTCGGCGAGCGGAGGACACGACGGCGACCCGAAGGCGTCCATCCCCCACGCGTCCATCTTCATCGCGCGGCAGCCCCGGAAGAGCGTGGAATGGAACACGACCCCGACCTCGGGGACGGCGAGCGTCGCGACCTGGCACGCGTCGACGAGGTTGGAGCGCGCGTCGCTGCGGATCGCCGAGAGCGGCTGCTGCGCACCCGTGAGCACGACCGGCCGATCGAGGCCGGGCAGCAGGAACGCGAGCGCGCTCGCGGTGTAGGCCATGGTGTCGGTCCCGTGCACGATGACGATACCGTCGTATTGAGCGAGCGCCTGGTGGACGACCCGGCCGAGCGCGATCCAGTGCTCGGGCTGCATGTCGGACGAGTCGAGCTCGAAGAGGAGCTTGGTGCGGATCTCGGCGATCTGCTTGAGCACCGGCAGCTCGAGGAGGAGATCGCGCGTGACGCCCTCGGCCGTCAGGGCCCCGTCGCCCTCGCGGTGCCGCATCACCAGCGTGCCGCCGGTGTGAATCATGAGCAGGCGCTTCACGAGGGAGACCTGGCCGCCACCCGCGCGATCCACGCGAGCGCCACCGCCACCGCGTGTTTGCAGAAGACGCTCTCTCGCCCCTGGGGGCAGGTGCACGAAAACGCGAGGTTCGACTCGCCGATCCAGAGCCGCACCGCGTACGTCGCCGAGCCGCGAACCTGACCCGCGAGCGACGCCTCGCGGCGAACGAGGTCGACGACCCGCCCCTCGCGGAAGTAGCTCTGCCCGCGGGAGAAGGCGCGCTCGCCGGCGAGCTTCGCGACGACGTCCTTGTGAAGGATGCTCGCTTCCACACCGGCCATGCATCTCTTTTGCGCTTTCTCGCCCCACAGAGCAAGAGCCATGACGTTGTGCTCGAATGGGCAGGGTCCGAGCTCTTGGTCATGTCGGTCCCTGCCAATTCACTCCCCCGCCC
>CALKVR010000070.1 GCA_938004815.1 uncultured Polyangiaceae bacterium
GCTCGTAGCCGCCGCCCTCGTCGCCCGCCGACGCGCCGCGGCCGCCGCCGCGACCGGCGAGGATGACGTTGTTGGCCACGATCTCGGTCTTGTAGCGCTTGTTGCCGTCGCGATCCTCGTAGCTCGACGTGCGGATCGAGCCCTCGATGAAGATCGTGGAGCCCTTGGCCAGGAACTTACCCAGCGCCTCGCCCCGCTTGCCCCACACGACGACGCTGTGCCAGTCGGTGCGCTCTTTGCGGACGCGGTCCTTGTCGAGATAGGATTCGGTCGTGGCCAGCCGCAAGTTCAAGACGGCCTGCCCACCTTGCGTGTAGCGGAGCTCGGGATCCGCACCCAGGTTGCCCAGCAACATCACGCGATTCAAACCCTCAGCCATGGTGCCTCACGACGGGGATGTCCCTCGGAGCGGGGGTCGCGTCAAGCGCTGGCGCCGCCCCTCGGATAGTCAATGTCCGAGCCTCGCGCGCGCGATTTCTCTCCTCATGTTGTCCACAGCTTGCGCCATCGGAGCGGGCTGCGGAGCCAAGGTGGTGTTCGTCGGCGACGACGGTGAGGGCGGCGCGAAGCCGTCGGCGTCGAGCGGGCCGGCCGCGTCGTCGACCGCGTCGTCGTCATCGTCGTCGGGCGGCTTCATCAGCCCGTGCGATCGGCTGTGCATGGAGCACCCGACGTGCCTCGGCGCCGACTGTTTGGCCGAGTGCCAGGCGATCTACAAGGACGGCTGCCAAGGCGAGAGCATCGCGTACATCCTGTGCCTCACCCACAACTTCGGGCCGGGCTGCGAGCTCGGCCCCGAGTGCGACGGCGAGTTCACCGTCTACCAAGAGTGCTTCGACCCGACGATCTTCTGCGTCGACGACCGTTGCTCGAGCACGCCGGGCTCGTGCGGCTGTCGCGGCAGCTGCGACGGCGTCGCGATCGCGCAGGCGTGCAACCAGAGCAACGACTTCTACCAGTGCGACTGCGAGGTCGAGGGCACGCCGATCGGAACGTGCACGCAGCGCCACACGTCGTGCTCGATCGACACCGGATGCTGCAAGCAGCTCTGGCTCTTGCAGGACTGACGCTCACCGCGCCGGCGACGCCTCAGTTGACGCGGACGCCTTCGCGCTCTTCGACCTGATCGAGCGCCGACATGAGCCCGTGCGTGATGCCGCGGAGCGTCTCCTCGTTGACGCGCACGGTGACGCCGTTCGCGATCAGGGTGACGTGCACCGCGCCGCACGGACACTGGGTGACGCGCACCGCCGCGTTGGAGCCGAGCACCGCGTGCTTGCCACAGGGCTTCCGGTCGGGCATGCGCGCCAGCCTAGCAGGGTAGAGGGATCGGCAACGCCCCTGTGCTGGATGGCGGCGTCGCTGTGATTTCACCCCCCCGGCCCCCCTCGCGAGCGAGGGGGGAGCGAACCGATGGGCGAGGGTGAGCCAACTTGGTTGGCAGACTTGCACCGACGTTGGCGGTCGAGGCATCAAATGCGCAGGTGTCCGCTACGGTTTTTCCCTGGAAAAGCACAGGGTTCATCAACGCGGCTCCGGGCACGCGAGGTGCTTGATGCGCGGGTTGGCACTTTGGTACCGTACCGCTTGTTCTTCTGCGCTTTTCGGTGATGCGCGGCGACTGCCCTCGCCACTCATCGCTGCCGTTTCTCTGTCTCTCTTCTGCCCGAGCGCGTGGCGCCGCGGGCGGCTCGATCACCGTGTGAGTCGAAAGGACTGTGGGCACATGACGCGAACGACGAAGACGTTGCAGGCGCTTGCCGCTCTGGGGCTCGTGACCACCAGCCTGGCGACCGCCTCGACGGGTTGTCTCAACCGGCCCATCGATCGCCTCGAGCCGCGAACGACGTCGACCGTCGTCGAGCGCCTCACGCAGAGCGCCGTCGACAAGATCGATCTGCTCCTCGCGATCGACAACTCGGCGTCGATGGCCGACAAGCAGGCCATCTTGGCCGACGCCGTCCCCGACCTCGTCGACCGCCTCGTGCAGCCGATCTGCGTGAACATCGAGACGGGTGATCCCGACCCGGCCGGCTCGCGCGTCGACGCCGCCGGCGAGGGCGCGGCCGGCCTCAAGCCCGAGTTCCCGCCGATCAAAGACATCAACATCGGCATCATCACCTCGAGCCTCGGCGCCCTCACCGCCAACCAGTGCGATGGTGGCGCTTCGGCCGACCCGACCGACAACGACAAGGGCCGCCTCGTCACCCGCGCCGGCACCGGCGGGATGGCCCAGACGTACCAGGGCAAGGGGTTCCTCGCGTGGGACCCGGGCGGCGTGCGCGGCGGCACCACCGACGCGGCCGCGCTCAAGACGACCCTCACCGACATGGTTGTCGGCGTCGGCCAGGTCGGCTGCGGCTACGAGATGCAGCTCGAGTCGGTCTACCGGTTCCTCGCCGACCCCGACCCGTACGAGTCGCTCACGGCCACGGGCGAGAACCGCCTGCAAGAGAACGGGACGGATCAGATCGTCCTCCAGCAGCGCGCCGACTTCATGCGCGCCAACTCGCTCCTCGCCATCCTGATCCTCACCGACGAGAACGACTGCTCGGTCGACATCACCGGCCAGGGCTACTTGGCGCTGGGAACGAACCCGTTCTGGCGCGCGACCGAAGAGTGCGCGACCGACCCCAACAACGAGTGCTGCACGAGCTGCGCGCTCGGCAACCCGGCCGGCTGCGGCGCCGACGCCTCGTGCGGCGCGGCCCAAGGCAGCGGCGGTGCGACCAAGTACACGCAGCTCGAGGACCAGGCGAACCTCCGCTGCTTCGAGCAGAAGCGTCGCTACGGCGTCGACTTCCTCTACCCCGTGCAGCGGTACGTGAACGCGTTCCAGCAGGTCAGCATCGACCCGACCAAGCCCGATCTCGCGGTCTCCGGCTCGGGGGGGCTCAAGAACCCGATCTTCTCCGACCTCTCGGGGGCTGGCGTCGCGGTGCGCGATCCGGGCCTCGTCTTCGTCGCCGGCATCGTCGGGGTGCCCTGGCAGTACCTGGCCCGCGGGTGCGCGCAGGGCGAGCAGTGCCCCGGCGCCCCCCCGAACCTCAACTTCGGCTTCAAGACGTTCAACGAGCTCGCCCAGGAGAAGGCGACCGACGGCTCGCCCCTCCTCGACGCCCTCATCGGCGACCCCGACGGGCACATCCCCCCCGGCGACGTCTTCATGAAAGAGTCGATCGCCAAGCGTAGCGGCACCAGCATCATCGTCGCGGGTGAGTCGCTCCCCGGCACGAACAACCTCAACCGCGGCGACCGCAACATCGACAACATCGTGAACGACGACCTCCAGTACACCTGCATCTTCGATCTCGAGATGCCTAACCCCACGGGGTTCGACTGCGAGGGCTGCGACACAGAGCCGCTCTGCGACGACCCGCTCTGCAACCCCGCCAACAAGTCGGAGCAGGTGGCGGCCAAGGCATACCCCGGCCTCCGTGAGCTCGCCCTCCTGCGCGGCATGCAGGATCAGGGCATCTTCGCCTCGATCTGCCCGGCCGAGACGCAGGACCTGACGGCAGCCAACTACGGCTACCGCCCGGCCGTCGGCGCGATCATCGATCGCCTCAAGCAAGAGCTGGGCGGCCAGTGCTTGCCCCGCAAGCTCACCGTCAACCCCGAGACCGGCCTCGTCCCGTGCCTCGTCCTCGAGGCCACCGTGACCGACAACTGCGGGTGCGACGAGAGCGCCGGCCGCCGGGCCATCGCCTCGGACAGCCCCTACCAGAACGCGATCAAGGCGGCTGAAGAGGACGAGTTCAACCCCGGGTGGAACTGCTTCTGCGAGATCATCCAGCTCACCGAGGCCAGCCAGCAGACCTGCCAGAACGACGACGTCGTCGACAACTCGATCAACGGCTGGTGCTACGTCGACGCGACGCCCCCGGGCCCGGTCGGCAACCCGCAGCTCGTCGCCGACTGCCCCGCCGACGAGAAGCGCCTCGTCCGCTTCGTCAACAAGGGCCTGCCCCAGCCCGGCGCGACCGTGTTCGTCACCTGCACCGGCGACGCTGTCGAGTGAGCCCGCTCCGCCTCTCCCCCCTCACGCGGTGAGGGGGCGGGGGGGTGAATGGACAGGAAGAAACGCCACCCAGCGAGGTGGCGTTTCGCCATTTGTCGAAAGGTCAGGGGGCGACGCCCGTGGCGCGCAGGGCCTCGGCGAGGAGGTACTTGGCGACGGTGAAGTAAATGAGGATGCCGAAGACGTCGACGACGCTGGCGATGAAGGGGGCGGAGCTCGTGGCGGGGTCGAGGCCGACGCGCCGGAGGAGGAGCGGGAACATCGAGCCGACGACGCACCCCATGGTGACGATGCCGATCAGGGTGACCGCGACGACGCCGGCGAAGAGGGGCCCGTCGCCCCAGGCGAGCGCTCGGACCGCGCCGAGCACGCTGAGGACGCCGCCCATGACGAGGCCCTGGCCGAGCTCGCGGCGGAAGATCTTGCCGTAGTCGCTGAGCTGCACCTCGTTCATCGCCAGGCCGCGAATGACGAGCGTTGCGGACTGCGAGCCCGAGTTGCCGCCGGTCGAAATGAGGAGCGGCACGTAGAGGGCCAACGTCTCGATGGCCGCGAGCACGTCGTCGTACGCGCGGAGCGCCGTGCCGGTGAAGAACGAGCCGACGAACAGGACGCATAGCCACACGAGGCGCTTCCGGATGAGGGTCCAGAACGTCGTCTGGAGGTAGCCCTCTTCGGTCGGCTCGATGGCGGCGATGCGCTGCACGTCCTCGCCGTGCTCCTCGGTCAAGACGTCCATGACGTCGTCGACGGTGATGACGCCGAGCAGGCGCTGGCCAGGGCCCACGACCGGCAGCGCCGAGAAGTCGTACTTGGCCATCGTGCGCGCGACCTCTTCTTGATCGGTCGTGGGCGAGACGACGTGCACCATCTCGACCATCACGTCGTCGATGTTGTCGAAGGGCTTGGCCAGCAGCAGATCGCGCAGCGACGCGACCCCGAGCAGGCGGTTCATCTTGCCCAGGACGTACACGTAGTAGACGGTCTCGGCTTCGGTGCCCTCGGTGCGGATCTTCTCGATGACCTGCGCGACCGTCATCCCCGGCGTGACCGACACGTAGTCGGTCGTCATCAAGCCGCCGGCGCTGTCCTCGGGCCACTGGGCCAGCTCTTCGATGTCGGCGGCCGCCTCGGGGTCGACCTTCTCGATGCTCTCGAGGAGGCTCTCGCCCATCGCCTCGGGCAGCATCGACACGAGGTCGGCGCGATCGTCGGCGCGCATCTCGCTGACGATGGGGGCGATCGACTCGATGCCGATCCCCTCGACCAGCTCTTGCTGGCGCTCGTCGTCGAGGCGCTCGAGGATGCGGGCGGCCTGCTCGGGGCTGACCGTCTCGAGCAGCTTCGCGCCCTCCTCCTTTGCGAGCATGCCGACGAGGTCGGCGAGGTCCTCGTCGTGGATCTCCTCGAGGAACTCCTCGAGCTCGTGCGGGTCCTCTTCGAGGAGCTGGCGCACTTCGGGCGCGATGGCGACGGCGACCCGGATCATGCCCAGGGAGTACACCCGCCCGGGCTCGAACGGAATTTTCTTTGATGGCCGCGCGCCGCACCGGCCACCAAAAGACATCGAGGACGAGCCCGAGCCGTCCTCTGCCCTTGCTCCTTCGGAGGTCTCATGGGGACGCGTGCGCGATGCGCTCGACGAGCGCTCATCCTTTTGTCGCTTTGCTCCGCGGCCGTAGCCCTACCCGCGTGCCTCAACCGACCCATCGATCGCCTCGAGCCGCGCACCACCTCGACCATCGTCGAGCCGCTCGCGCAGAGCCGCGTCGAGCGCATCGATCTCCTCCTCGCGATCGACAACTCGGTCTCGATGGGCGACAAGCAAGAGATCCTCGCGACGGCCGTTCCGGATCTCGTCGACCGGCTCATCACCCCCGACTGCGTCGCGATCGAGACGGGCGCCCCCATCGGTGTAGAGGCCGACCCACAGGGCAAATGCCCCCCCGGCGCCGAGCCCGAGTTCAGGCCGGTGACCGACATCAACATCGGCATCATCAGCTCGAGCCTCGGCGATCTGACGACGGCGTCATGCAACTTCGGGTCGATCGTCCACCAAGACGACAAGGCGCACCTGCTCGACCGCAAGAAGGACAGCCCGAGCGAGGCCGTGCCTACCTACCAGGGCAAGGGCTTCCTCGCCTGGGACCCGGGGGGCGACCGCGCGGGTGAGGCCGACCCCGTGGCGCTCCGGCAAAACGTCGCCGACCTCGTCCTCGGCGTCGATCAGCGCGGCTGCGGCTACGAGATGCAGCTCGAGGCGGTGTATCGGTTCCTCGCCGACCCCGACCCATACCTCAGCCTCGCCAACGACGGCACGGGCAAGATCGTCGAAGTCGACCGCGACGAAGAGCTCCTCGCCCAGCGCGCCGACTTTCTTCGGCCCGACTCGCTCGTCGCCGTCATCATGCTCTCCGACGAGAACGACTGCTCGATCGATATCGGGGGCGCGGGCTACCAGGGCGTGATCGCGGTCGACCCCTTCTACCGGTCGACCGACGAGTGCGCGACGGATCCGAACGACCCCTGCTGCACGAGCTGCGCGCTGCCGAACCCCGCGGGGTGCGCGCCCGACGCCTCGTGTGGCCCGGGGCAGGGGACCAAGGACGCCGCTCGCTACCCCGCCCCCGAGGACGTGGGCGGCTGGCGCTGCTCGGATCAAAAGCGCCGCTACGGCGTGAGCTTGCTCTATCCGACGCAGCGCTACGTCAACGCGCTCACCAAGCCACGCATCGACCCGGCGAAGCGCGACCTCGCCGTCGACGACCCCAAGGCCGGCGTCGAGAACCCGCTCTTCTTCGGCAAGCGCGACGGCGTCGCCGTGCCGCGCGCGCCTGGCTTCGTGTACTTCGCCGGCATCGTCGGCGTGCCGTGGCAAGCGATCGCGAAGCGCAACGACGCCGGGCAGCCCGACCTCGGGCTCGGCTTCCAGTCGGTCCAAGAGCTCGACGATAGCGGCGCCTTCGAGAAGCTCGTCGGCCGCCCCGACGAGAACAAGCCGCCCACCGAGCCGTTCATGATCGAGACGCCCCTGCAGCGCTCGGGGGTGAGCGACATCCTCGGCGTGTCGCCCACCGGGCCGAACCCCATCAACGGCGGCGACCGCCAGAACGACGTCGACGATCTCCAGTACGCGTGCATCTTTCCCCTCCTCGATCCCAAGACCGGCACCAAGGACTGCGAGACCTGCACGACCGCGAGCTGCGACGACCCGCTCTGCCAGCAGACGACGCAGGTCGCGGCCAAGGCCTACCCCGGCACGCGCGAGCTCGCCGTCATTCGCGGGCTGGGCGAGCAGGGCATCCCCGCGAGCATCTGCCCCGAGCAGCTCGAAGACCCGAGCCGCGCCAACTACGGCTACGCACCCGCGGTGCGCACCATCATCGACAAGCTCAAGGTCAACTTCAAAGGCAAGTGCCTCCCCCGCGAGCTCCAGCCGGACGAAAAGGACGGCAGCGTGCAGTGCCTGGTGGTCGAGGCGCGGGTTGCGCCGCCCGGCGAGTGCGGTTGCGACGCCGCGACCGGCCGCGTCGATATCTCGCCGACGCTATCGAACGGCGAGGCGAACCCCACCTACAACGCCGTCGAGCTCGCCGAGGAGAACGAGTTCAACCCCGGGTGGAACTGTTTCTGCGAGATCACCCAGCTCGCTGCCCCCGAGCGCGCGAGCTGCCAGCAAGACGTCGCGACCGATGGTATCGACGGGTGGTGCTACGTCGACCCGGTCACGGTGCCGGGCGCGAACCCCGCCCTGGTCGACGACTGCGAGCCCACCGAGCGGCGCAAGATCCGCTTCGTCGGCGGCGCCGAGCCTGTCTCCGGCGCGACCGCGTTCATCACCTGCACCGGCGAGTGACCCTGTTAGGATACGCCCGCCGGCGTGACGACGACCAAGCGGAAAATCCTGATCATCGAGGACGAGCCGCACATCGTTCTCGGCCTGACCGACGCCCTCGAGTTCGAGGGCTTCGCCGTCGTCTCGGCGAACAAAGGCAAAGAGGGCGTCAACCTCGCCCGGCTCGAGCGCCCGGACGCCGTCTTGCTCGACCTCATGTTGCCCGACACCAACGGGTTCAAGGTCTGCGAAGAGCTCCGGCGCTGGGACCCGTTCGTGCCCATCGTCATGCTCACGGCGCGCTCGCAAGAGGCCGACAAGATCCGCGGCCTCGACGCGGGGGCCGACGACTACGTAACCAAGCCGTTCAGCGTCGGCGAGCTCACGGCGCGCATGCGGGCGCTCCTGCGTCGCGCCCAACGGCCGGCCGCGAGCGCGAGCCCCGAGACGTTCGCGATCGGCGACGCAGAGATCAACCTCACCGCCCACACGATCGCGCGCGCCGGGCAGTTGCACCAGATCTCGTTCTACGAGGTCGAGCTCCTGCGCCTCCTCCACGAGCGCGTCGGTCAACCCGTCTCGCGCGACGAGATCCTCCACAAGATCTGGGGGCTCGAAGCGGGGCCGTCGAACCGGACCGTCGACAATTTCATCGTGAAGCTGCGCAAGAAGGTCGAAAAGACGCCCGACAAGCCCGAGCGCATCCTCACCGTCTACGGGTACGGATACAAGCTGACGCTGTGAGCGGCTGGGCTCACGGGCGGCGCGCGCTGACGCAGCCCAGGTTCACGCCCAGCTCGAAGGGGCCGTCGGACCAGTACTTGCCGATCGCGCTCTCGACGTACGCCAGGGCGGGGCGCACCGCGCTCTCGGGCAAGCCCAGGCCGGCCGCGATCTCGGGGCCGACGACGAGGCCGAACAGCGGGTGCCCCGCGAAATGGCGGCCGGTCTCGAACGGAACGCTGAGCAGCTCGACGCTGACAGAAGGGTCATCGAAGCCGACGTCCTCGAGCTCTTCGGTCAGGGTCTCGGGGTTGGGGCGGCTCTGGGCCGCGATCTCGACCGCCTCGGCCAGCTTGGTCGAGTCGCTCTTGAGCGCGAACTCGCGGAGCATGTCGCTGACCTCGGCGAACGAGCCGCGGAGCGGCAGCGAGAGGAGCAGCTGCCCCCGGGGCACGAGCACGCGAAGCGCCTCGACCAAGAGGCGGCGCCGATCGGCCGGGCGCGTGAGCGGGTGCACCGCCACGACGTGGGAGAACGACGCATCGGGTTGCCGGATGGGCAGGTCGGAGACGACGTGCACGTCGGGCTTCGCGGCGAGCCGCTCGGCGGGCCA
>CALKVR010000071.1 GCA_938004815.1 uncultured Polyangiaceae bacterium
AAAAGACGACGCGCGCGAGGCCGCACTTGGCGTCGACCCGCAAATCAGCGGACTCGAGGGGCAGGACCTTGCCCTCGGTCGCGACGAGGCGGGCGGGCGGGACGGGGGCAGGGACACTCGGCATCAGGATCGACATGGCTGAACTCCTTCGGTGGGCTCAGCGGGTCAACGACGAGCCCCCCGCGCCGGTGACAAACTTTCTTTCGTCCGGTGGACGCGCCCCCCCGAGCCCGCTACCAAAGGGGGCCCTCCATGCCCGCCGCCCCCAAGAAAAAACGCCGTTGGCTGCGCTGGACGCTGCTGGGCACGGTGCTTGCGATCCCGGTTTTCGGGCTGGGGCTCTGGGTCGCCATTCATCGCGTCGAGTGGCTGGGGCCCTGGCTCGCCGACACCGGCCGCAGCATCGTCGGCAACGACGCGATCGCGTGGCTCGAGGACACGCTCTACGGGGTCGAGGACGAGTACAACCTCGCGACCAAGGGCGAGCAGGCGCCGACGGCGCACTGGGAGGTGCCCACCGCGCCGGCGCCGACGGCCGACCCCGACAAGCCGAAGCTCTTTCCCGTCTTCACGCCGAAGAACGTCGCGCCGATGCACGCGAGCTTCGCGGCGCCTGGCGATGGCGAGTGGGTGCCGATGGTCGACCACCGGCACCCGTCCGAGGCGGCGCCGCTCTACAAGACGTTGCTGCACCCCGACAAGAAGCGCGGCTGGGCGCACGTCGCCATCGTCGCGGTCGATCTGCGCCAGGTCCGCCTGCACCTCGTCGCGGGGATGCACGAGCCGATGACCAAGCTCGCCGAGGCCAAGGAACACAAGCGCACCGGCGTGATCGCCGAGACCGATCTCGCCCGCACGCTCGCGGCGTTCAACGGGGGCTTCAAGACCACTCACGGCAACTTCGGGATGAAGGCCGAGGGCGTACTCTGGGTCGAGCCGCGCGGCAACGCGTGCACCGTCGCGATGTACGACAAGGACGCGATCAAGATCCGCGCGTGGGAAGAGATCGAGAGCACGAAGGGCGAGATGGCGTGGTTCCGTCAGACCCCCGCGTGCATGTTCGAGAACGGCGTCATGCACAAGGGCCTGACCGTCGAGCAGAACACGATGTGGGGCGCGACCCTCGACAAGGACACGGTCATCCGCCGGTCGGCGATCGGCATCGACGAGTCGGGTAGCGTCCTCTTCGTCGGGATCAGCGAGGCGACCACCGCGACCGCCATCGCCAAGGCGATGAACCACGCGGGCGCGTTCCACGTCGCGCAGCTGGACGTCAACTGGTCGTATCCCAAGTTCGTGACCGTCGAGCCCGACGGCAAGGTCAAGGCCATCATCGACGGCTTCGAGTACACCGACGAGGACTACGTGAAGAAGCCGATGACCCGCGACTTCTTCTACCTCGCCCGAAAAGACCCGCTCGACGTGCCGCGGGGCGCCTTGTGAGGCCGGGCGGGGGCTCGCTCGCGATCGCGAGCGCCCTCGTCGCCTCCGCGCTCGCGCCGCCGAGCGCCCGCGCCAACGGCGCGTTCCCCGCGTCGGGACAGGTGATCGTCGATCCGTCGGACGCCGGCGTGGTGTTCGTGAGCGCGACCTTCGGTCTCGCGAAGTCGACCGACGCCGGCGCGAGCTTTTACCTGGTCTGCGAGGAGGCGATCGGGTTCTCGTCCGGGTTTCACCCGTTCTACGCGATGACACAGACCGGGGCGATCTTGGGGGGCCTGCCCGACGGGCTCGTATGGTCGCGCGGCGAGACCTGCGCGTTCACGCGCGCCCCCGAGCTCGAGGGTCTGTCCGTCGTCGACGTGAGCGTCGACCCGAGCGGGCGGGCGATCGCGGTCGCGCTGCCGCCCGCGCCCGCCGACGCGGTCGTGTTCG
Organism: uncultured Polyangiaceae bacterium; assembly: GCA_938004815.1. Taxonomy (GTDB): domain Bacteria; phylum Myxococcota_A; class Polyangia; order Polyangiales; family Polyangiaceae; genus Xiheicaenibacterium. The sequence goes on from CALKVR010000071.1 coordinate 1,876, forward strand.
TCTCCACCGACGACCTCGTCAGCTGGACCGCGCTCGGGGCGCCGCTGCCCGAGAAGACCACGCCGCTCACGATCGACGTCGCGCCCTCGGATCCCTCGCGCATCTACGTCTCGGCGATCGCCGAGGGGGACCCGCCGCTCGGCATCCTGGTGCGCTCGACCGATGGCGGCCAGACCTGGGCGAGCGTGTTCGTCCCCGAGAGCGAGGCGTCGACGCATCCGTTCCTGGCCGGCATCGACCCCCTGAACGCCGACCGTCTCTACGTGCGGCTCAACGGTGCGCCCGGGCGGCTGTTCGTCAGCGATGACGGAGGTGTCACGTTCTTGAAAGCGCTCGAGACCGAAGGCTTCTTGCGCGCGTTCGATCTGTCGGACGACGGCGCGTACGCCCTCGTCGGCGGAGACGTCGACGGTCTCTTGCGGCTCGACACCGCGACGCTGGTCGCCGAGCCCCACGCGACGGTGGCTGCGCGCTGCGTGAACATCGACGGCCCGCGCGTCTTCGCGTGCGGCACCCCCGCCGTCGACGGCTTCTCGGCCGGCGTCTCGACCGACGGCGGCGCCACGTTCGAGCCGCTCTTCGTGCAGACGTGCTTGAAAGGCCCCCTCGCGTGCGCGGCCGGGACGCCGGTCGGCGATCTCTGTCCGGCGGCGTGGCCGATGGTGCAGGAGCTCCTCGGAGCGACGGGTTGCGAGGGCGGCGGCGGCGCGAGCGCGGCTTCGAGCGATGCGAGCGGGCCGGCCGCGTCGTCGGCTGCCTCGACAGGCGCGGGCACCGGCGGCGCTGCTGCCGACAGTCTCGAGCCGGGCGGCGGGTGCCGCTGCTCCGCCGCGACGCTCGGAGGCGACGGCCCGTGGCTCCTCTGGCTGGGGCTTGCGGCCCTCGGCCGCCGTGGTACGCGTCGCGCATGATTCGATCGAACCCTCGGGCGGTGGTGACGGGTGCGGGCGGCGGGCTCGGTCGAGCGCTCGCCAAGAAGCTCGGTGAGCGTGGGGGGAGCGTCGTGGTCAGCGACATCGACGTCGCGGGCGCCGAAGAGACGAAGCGCATCGTCGAGGCCGCCGGCGGCAAAGGCTTCGTCGAGCGCTGCGATGTCTCACGCGCCGAAGAGGTCGAGGGCCTCCGTGATCGCGCCGTCGGTCACCTCGGCGGCGTGGATCTCATCGTCAACAACGCCGGCGTCGCGGTCGGCGGGCCGATCGGCAAGGTGCCCCTCGCCGACTGGGACTGGATCGTCGGCATCAACCTGATGGGCGTCGTCTACGGCTGCCACTTCTTCGTCCCGATGATGAAAGAGCAAGGCAGCGGGCACGTCCTCAACGTGGCCTCGATCGCGGGGATCACCTACGCCCCCGACATGGGGCCGTACAACGCGACCAAGGCGGCCGTCGTCGCGCTCACCGAGACGCTCGCGGGCGAGCTCAGCGGCAAGGGCGTGGGCGCGACCGTGCTCTGCCCCTATTTTTTTCAGACCAACATCCACCGGTCTGCGCGCGCCCACACCGAAAAGCCCATGATCGACCAGATCGACAAGCTCATGAAGCAGAACAAGGTGAGCGCCGACGAGGTGGCCGGTCGCGCGCTCCGCGCTTGCGACAAGGACGAGGTGTTCTGCTACCCCCACGTCGAGGCCAAGGTGCTTCAGGGCCTCAAGCGCGTCTCGCCCACCGTCATCCGCAAGCTGTTCCCGATGTTCGAGAAGCTCGCCCGCTAGCCCTCGCCGAGCTGGTGTCTCTCAAACGCTCTTCAGCGTGATCGAGAGCATGCCGCCGACCGGGCCTGCGCCGCGCAGGACGATGCGACCGCCCCGGCAGGTCGTCTCGGCCGAGC
>CALKVR010000072.1 GCA_938004815.1 uncultured Polyangiaceae bacterium
CGCCCCGACCTCGCGCGCCGCGCGGGGCCGGTCGCGACCGTCGACGATCTGTCGCTCCTGCTCTGGGCCGCGGCCGGCATCACCGAGCGGCGTGGCGGGCTGGAGCTCCGCGCGGCCGCGTCGAGCGGTGCGCTCTTTCCCACCGAAGTGTACGCCATCGTGCGGTCGGTCGAAGGGGTCGCGCCTGGCGTCTACGCGTACGATCCCCCCGCCCACGCGCTCGCGCGCGTGCGTGAAGACGCGCCCGCGATGGCGTCGCTCGGCGCGGCCGACGCGGGTGAGCCCCCGGTCACCCTCGTCTTCACGTGTGTCTTTCGGCGCTCCGGTCAGAAGTACCGCGATCGTGCATACCGCTACGCGGTGGCCGACACCGGTCACGCGATCGGCAACGTGCTCGAGGCTGCGGCCGCGCTCGACATCGGCGCCCGTCTCCTCCATCGGTTCGACGACGCGAGCGTGGCGCAGGCCGTGGGCGCCGACGGCGATGAAGAGGGCGTGGTCGCCGCGCTGGCGGTCGGCGCCGGGATCACTCCCGCGATCGCGCCCAGCCTGCTCGTGGCGCGGTCGTCCGTGCCGGTCGACGGCCTGACGTTGGGCGCAACCGGGCTCGCACACGTCGCGACGTCGCTCGAGCTCGTAGCTACGACGACTGCCCTCGAGCCGGCCCTCGTGCTGCCGGCCCTCGCGTCGCCGCCCGCCGACACGCTCTCGTTGATCGAGAGACGGCGCAGCGTGCGCGCTTACGCGGACCGCTCCCTCACCCTCGGCGAGGTCGCCGGCGTTCTTCGGCGCAGCCACGCGCGCGAGCCGTCGCTGTCGCGAGCGACCCGCACCCACGTGATCGCGAACCGCGTCGCAGGCATGGCCCCGGGTGTCTACCGCTACGACCCGGCCACGGGCGGGCTCGCTCTCTCCCGCGCGGGGGCGCAAGGGCTCGAATCAGGCCGGGCCGGGCTCGATCAAGACGTGGTCGCAGGCGCCGCGCTCACGGTCGCCGTTTCGTTCGACCGCGCCTCGCTCCGCGTCGAAGGCGCGCGCGCCTACCGGCAGGCGTTCATCGAAGCGGGGATCATCGGCGCGCGGCTCTACCTCGGGGCGGGCGCCGAGGGCCTCGGCGGCTGCTCCGTGGGCGCATTCTACGACGAGGAGCTGGCGCAGCTCCTCGGGGTGCCGCTCGACATCGAGTGGCCCGCGCACCTGTTCGCGCTCGGCGCGCCGCAGGGCTGAGGTCTTGTCACGCGGCGGGTCCGGCGAGATGCTGCGGGCGTGATCGTCGACTCCACGACAACTGACGGCGCGCGCCCGTACCATGCGATGCCCGAGCCGCCGCGCACCGGCCTCGGCGGGCACCTCTCGGAGTGGCTCGGCCTCGACAACGCCAAGGCAGTGCTCGATCGCTTGCTGCGCTACGCCGAGGCCTGCGGGCCGGTCGCGCGCGTGACGATCGGGCCCGTCCGGCTCTGTCTCGTGAGCGACGCCGCGATCGCAGCGAGCGTCCTCGACGACCCCAAGGCGAACTACAAGGGGGCGTCGTACATCCTGACGCGGGCGGTGCTCGACAACGTCCTCTTGCTCAACGGTCGCGCGTGGGAGGAGCACCGCGCCGCCTACAAGTCGGCGCTCAAGGACGTCGACGCGGTCGGCTCCGCCCGCACGGTGACGGAGCGTGTGATCGCGGGCTCGCCGACGGGGCGCGTCGCGCTCGACGACTTGGTGAGCCGCCTGGTCGGCGACGTCACCGGGCACTTCACCGCGGGGGTCGCCCTCCCCGACGATCTCGAGCCCCACCGCCGGCGCATCCAGTACGAGCTCGCCGGCCTGGGGATCGATCTGCAGTGTCAGCCCTGGGCGTACTTGTCGCCCGCGCGGTGGCTCCGGCTGCGCCGCTCGGTCGGCGCGGCCCGCGCGTTCTTCCGCCGCGCCGTCGACGCGAGGCTCGCCCGTCCGAGCCCCGAGGCGCGCGACATCCTGGCCGGGTTCCTGCGTCTCGCCCGCGCCGGCTCGTATCCGAACGACCCGAACGCGATCCAGGAGGGCGTGGTGAACTTCTTCTTCACCGCGCACGACGTCCTCGCCTCGAGCACGACGTGGTGCCTTTATCTGCTCGCTCGTCACCCCGAGGTGCAGGCCGAGCTGCGCGCGAGCCTGCCGCCGCTCGAGAGCGGGTCTCTCGACCGCGCGCACGTCGACGCGAGCGAGCCGCTCGCGCGCGTCGTCCGCGAGAGCCTGCGCCTGTTCCCCGGCTACTCGCTGTTCGGGCGCACCACGCGCGCCGACATGACGATCGGCGGCTACGCGGTGCCGCGTGGCACGCTCCTCATCGTGTCGCCCTACGTCACCCATCGGCTCGAGCGCTACTGGCCGCGCGCGGCCGCGTTCGAGCCCGACCGGTGGGCAGGCCGCGCGGGGGCGGCGGTGACGCCGGCGGCGCGCGACAACTACATGCCGTTCGGCTCGGGCGCGCGCGGGTGCCTCGCCTCGCACCTGGCCCTGCCCGTGATGAAGACGGTGGTCGCGAGCGTCGTTCGCAGCCGCACCCTCGCGGTGGCGGCCGGTGCGGCCGAGCCGCGCGTGTCCTACTGGGGCACCGCGTACGCCGAGGACGGTCTGCCGATCGAGCTCGGCCACGTCTCGGCCTGACGCCCCCCGCTGGCGCGGCGTGCACCGTTTCGGTGCAAGCGAAGCAGGCCGCGATCGGATCTGCGTGCTCCAGGTGCGGGCCCAACGTTTGCAGAATGACGCGGCATGGAGATACCCCGATGGGGCCGTGTCGTCGCCAAGCCGCACGAGTTCTTGATCCACATCCGCGCCGGCCGCGTGAAGACGAGCGGCCACGGCGCGGCGTGCTTTCGCTTTCCCAGCGACAGCGTCGCGCTCATCCCCACATCGATCGCCAAGCTGGCCTTCAGCGCCGACCAGGTGACGCGCGAGAAGGTCGGCGTCGAGGTGTCGGGTCTCGCCGTCTACCGCATCGCCGAGCCGCTGCTCGCGTACCGGATGATCGATGGCGACATCGCGAGGCTGAGCGAAATCTTGCGCGACATGTTCGTCGGCGCCACGCGCCGAATCGTCGCCAGCTTATCGCTCGACGAGTGCATCACCCATCGCAAGGAGCGCGTCGCGCGCGCGCTCCTCGAAGAGATCGCGCCCATCCTCGCCGGTCAGGGCGAGCTCTCGGACTCGACCACCCAGGGCTGGGGGCTCGTCGTCGACACGATCGAGATCCAGAATGTCCGCGTGCTCTCCGCCGAGGTGTTCGAGCGCCTGCAGGCGCCGTATCGCGAGCGGCTCAACCTCGACGCGCTTCGGGCCAAGGAGGCGCGCGTTCTGGCCGAGCGCGCCCGCGAGGCGGCCGCCGCGCAGCATCGCGAGGAGCTCGCCGACGCGACCCTGACCGCGCAGATCGATCGGCGCCGCCGCGAGGCCGAGGCCGAGGCCGAGCTCGAGCGAGCGCGCCTGGATGTGCGGCGTCAGCAAGGCGAGATGGAGGCGGCTCTCGCGAAGCTCGAGCGCGAGGGGCGCGGCGATCTCACGGAGCGTCAGCTCGACGAGCTCATGCT
>CALKVR010000073.1 GCA_938004815.1 uncultured Polyangiaceae bacterium
ATCAGGGGGGCGAGGGCGGCGATGGAGAGGGGGGCGAGCAGCAGGCTCGGGCGAGGCATGCGAGTGACTCTACCTCATGCGCACCCGCCCCCGAGCGGCTCGACGAACGCGATGGTCACCGAGCAACGGTAGCGGCGCCACGCGGCTATAGTTGGTTAGCCGAAGCGATGCCCACGATCCCTTGCTCGCCCCGTCCGTCCATTCCACAAGAGGCAGTGGACGTCTCGAACCCAGGCGAATAGGGTCGGCGCATGTCCGAGGCACGCGATCTGCTTCTGGAAATCGGCTGCGAAGAGCTGCCGGCTTCGTTCGTCGACGCCGGCGTCGCGAAGCTCCCCGAGCTCGCCAAGGCGCGGTTCGAGGCGGCCAGGCTCACGTTCGCTTCGGTGCGCGCGCTGGGGACCCCGCGCCGGCTCACGCTCGTGGTCGACGGCCTCGCGGTGGCGCAGCCCGACCTGGCAGAAGACCTGCTCGGCCCGCCCGTGCGCGCGGCCTTCAAGGACGGCGAGCCGACCCGCGCTGCGAGCGCCTTCGCCGAGAAGCTCGGCGTCGCGGTGGGCGATCTGCGCCGCGTCGACACGCCCAAGGGCGAGTACCTGGCCGGCACGCGGCGCGAGTCGGGGCGTCCCACCCTCGATCTGTTGCCCGAGATCCTCGACGCGTTGGTCCGGGCGATCCCGTTCAAGAAGTCGATGCGCTGGGCCGACCTCGATTTCGCGTTCGGCCGGCCGATCCAGTGGCTCGTCGCGCTCTTTGGGAGCGACGTGGTGCCGCTCGAGCTCGCGGCGCAGACGAGCGGGCGCCAGAGCCTCGGGCATCGCTTCCTCGCGCCCGAGCCGGTCACGATCGCCTCGCCGGCGAGCTACGCCGACACGATGCGCGCGGCGCACGTGCTCGTCGACCCGGCCGAGCGGCGGGACGCGTTGAAACGGGCGCTCGACCGCGCCGCTGTGGAGGCGAACGGCACCCTGATCGAGGACGAGTTCTTGATGGGCGAGAACGCTTCGCTCGTCGAGGAGCCGTTCGTGGTCGTCGGCGGCTTCGCCGAAGAGTTCCTCGAGCTACCCGAGCGCGTGATCCTCGAGGTCGCCAAGGGGCACCAACGGTACTTCGGTGTGCGAGCGGCGTCGGGCAAGCTCTTGCCGAAGTACCTCGCGGTCGTGAACACCGCCCTCGAGCCCGCGCTCATCAAGAAGGGCAACGATCGGGTCATGCGCGCGCGCCTCGCCGATGCGCGCTTCTTCTACCGCGAAGACCTGCGCGTGCCGCTCGCCGACCGGCGCGAAAAGCTCGGCGGCGTCGTCTTCCAGAAACGCCTCGGCACCGTGCTCGAGAAGGTCGATCGGGTCGAGGCGCTCGCGGCCGCGATCGGGGTCATGGCCGGCCTCGCCGACGACGTGATCGCGACGGCTCGCGAGGGGGCGCGCGTCGCCAAGTGCGACCTGGTCTCGCTCATGGTTGGTGAGTTCCCCGAGCTGCAAGGCGAGATGGGCGCGTCGTACGCGATCGCTCAAGGCTTGCGGCCCGAGGTCGCCGAGGTGATCCGCGAGCACTACCGGCCCAAGGGCGCCTCCGACGACACCGCCGCCGCGCCGGCCGCGGCGCTCGTGGCCATCGCCGATCGGCTCGATTCGCTGGTGGGCTGCTTCGCCATCGGGCTCTCGCCGACCGGGGCCGCCGACCCGTTCGGTCTGCGCCGCGCCACGCTCGGCGTCCTGCGCACGCTGTTCGATCGCGGCTTCGATCTCTCGCTGGCCGAGCTCGCGCGCGCTGCCTACAAGGGCTACGCGGGCAAGAAGCTCGATCTCGACGAGAGCGCGCTCGTCGACAGGGTCGTCGACTTCGCGGGTGAGCGCCTGCGCGGCCTCCTCACCGAGAAGTGGCCGGCCGACGTCGTGCGCGCGTCGCTCGCCGCAGGCCACGACCGGCCTCTCGATGTCCGCGCGCGCGTCATCGCGCTCGCCGAGCTCGATGAGGCCACGCGCGTGAAGGTCGGTGAGGTCTTCAAGCGCGCGACCAACATCGCCGAGAAGGCGCCGCCCGGCGAGCCGGGGGCGGCTCCCGGCACCCACGCGAGCGAGGTCGCCCTCTTCGCCGCTTACGCCAAGTTCGCCGAGCGGTCCGACGCCCTCGCCAAGTCGGGGGACTACGTCGCGCTGCTGCGCGAGGTGGCGACCATCGCCCCCGTGATGCACCAGTACTTTACCGACATCTTCGTCATGGACCCCGACGCCGCCGTTCGAGAGCCGCGGCTTCGCCTGATGCGATCGATCTCCGAGCGCTGCAGCCGCGTCGCGCGGCTCGAGCTGCTCTCGGCCGTCGACTAGGGAAAGCGGCCGAACAGGGTGCTCAGCATCCGATAGGTGAGGCCCCACACGACGCGGCCGTCGACGTCCCACGCGGGCAGCGTGTACTTGTCGCCCTTCCAATCGATGTCGATCGACGTCTTCTTGTGCCCGCTGCGCAGGGGCTCGACAGGCGCCCAGACGACCTCGGTCACCTCGGCGCTCAGGACGATGTCGGGGGCGCCGCGCAGCTCGAACACGTAGGGGCGGGTCGGGAGCGGCTCGCGCGTCCGGCGCCCGGTCGCGTCTTGATCTTCGAGCACCCCGACCAGCTCCGCGTGCTTCGACAGGTCGACGCCGATCTCTTCGACGGTCTCGCGCAAGGCGGTCGAGTAGAGGTCGCTGTCGTGGGGCTCGCGCCGCCCGCCGGGGAAGGCCATGTGACCCGACCAGGGGTCGCCGTCCCGTTCGGCCCTCTTGATGAAGAGCACCTCGAGACCCGCCGGGGCCTGCCTGAGGATGGTGGCGACGGCAGCCGCAAAGGGCCCGGGCGGATCGACCCCCGCAGGGAGCGAGCCACCGAGCACCTCACGGACGCGACCGATGTGCAACACGCCTTTCACATCTAGCACGCCGGCCGCTCGCGTCGCGTGCGCCGGCCGCGGGACAGAGGTAGCATCCGCCCGAAACCATGCGCGAAGCCTTCGCCGCCGCCATTCCCCGCGCCCTCTCGGGCGTCGGCCCGTTCACCCGGTCGATCACCGACGCCATCATCGAGATCGCTTATTTGACCATGGCCGTCGACCAAGAGCTCCGCGACGAGGAGCTCGAGGCCTTCGCCCTCGTGTGCGGGCAGCTGATGGGCCAAGCGCCAGAAGAAAAGGCGCTCTTTCGCCGGCTCGACAAGCTGGGCGAGGCGCTCGATCGAACGAGCATCCTCGAGCGCCTCGAGAAGAGCGCCTCGGCGCTAGGCGACAAGTCGGCCAAGCTCGCCGCCTACCGGGTCGCGTCGCTCATGGCCATGAGCGATCTCGACGCCGCCGATCGCGAGTTCGAGTTCGATCTGGATCTGATCGCGACGCTCGGGCTCACCCAAGAAGAGGCCGACGAGGTCGCTGATCAGGTCAACGCCGCGCTCTCGGCGTAGCCGCCCGGGTCGTGGCTACAGCACCTTCATCCGTCGCATCACGAGCATGAGCGACGTCGAGATGGTCGCGACGATGATCCAGAAGAACAGATACCCGTGCTCCCATTTGAGCTCGGGCAGGATCTCGAAGTTCATCCCGTAGACGCCGCAGAGGAACGACAGAGGGAGGAAGATCACGCTCACCACGGTGAGCCGGTTCATCACCCGGTTCGTCCGGTGGCCGACCATCGACATGTACAGGTTGAGCGAGTCGCTCAGGATGTCGCGATCGCTCATCAGGTCTTGGAGCACGCGCTCGAGCGTTCCGACCATGTTCGCGAGGAACGGCTGCGTCGCCTCGGAGATGAAGATCGACTTGCGCGTCGACATGTCGGTCAGCACCGCGCGCGCGGGGATGAGCACCTTGCGAAAGTGGAGCAGGTCGGCGCCGATCTCGGAGACTTGCCCGAACACGCGCTCGTCGACCTCACCGATGAGGCGCGTCTGCAGCTCCTCGACTCGCTCCTCGAGCTTTTTCTGGGTGCGCACGTAGTCGTCGATCAAATGGTCCCAGAGCTCGTAGAGCAAGAAGCTCGGGCTCTTGGCGAAGCGCTCGAAGTCGTGCTTGTACTCGCGCTTGACCGAGTCGAGAAACGGCACCCGCCCCGCGTGAACCGTCAGCAAGAAACGCTCGGCGATGAAGCAATCCACCCGCTGCAGATCGACGTGCCCCTTGAGGAGGCGGCAGCCGGTGAGCACCAGGTGGATGAAGCTCGGGTAGCGGGCCTGCTGCGTGCCCGGCTCGCCCGACAGCGCGTCATCGATCGCCTCGGGCGCGATCAGCTCGAGCTTGCAGAGGAGATCGCGCGCGGCCTGCGCGTCGGTCGAGTCGACGTCGAGCCATACGTACTTGCCGGCCGCCATCGAATCGCGGGCTTCGGCGAGCTCGATTCTGCGCTCGACGCGCGCGGCGAAGTCGAGCTCGACGGCGAGCCGAAGTGGACCGGCTGGCTCGTCGCGCGCGCCGGATGGCTGGCTGGTGGGCCCCTCGACCTCGGTCATGGGACGCGATTGTCACCGGTCGGGCTCGGTGAAGCCAGGGGGGAAGTAGGGGCGGTCAAACGTGTGCGACGACGTCGCGGCTGGACCGGCAGCGCCGATAGACCGTGCGCTGAGCGAGCGCGCCGACGGCGTCGACCGTCGCGGTGGCGGCGATGACCCCGAAGCTCGTGGCGGCGACCCGGAACGGCGGGCGGGCTCGGACGACCTTGGCGGCCACCACCGCCGACCGCAGGCCCAGGAGGGCGAGCGCGGGGGCAGCACCCAACCGGTCCGCGTGACGAGCGAGGTGCGGCGCGTAGGCGCGCGCGAGATGGCCGACGAGCGCCCGCGCGTCGGCGCCGCGCAACAGGCGAGCCTCGAAGAGCTCGCGCGCGCCCTCCGGCCAGGCGTGGTGGACCAGCGCCTGTTCTTCGTGGCGCACGACGATGCCTCGGGCTTCGAGCGTCAGGGCGAGGATCTGGCACTGGCCGTGGAACATGCCGGCGACCTCGGGGTAGGGGTGGGCCGCGAAGACGCTGCGCTCGAACGCGACGTTGTTCGCGAAGAAGTTGCGCACCGCGCGAGGGGCGAGCCGGCTCGCGAACAG
>CALKVR010000074.1 GCA_938004815.1 uncultured Polyangiaceae bacterium
GGCGAGGTCGCGGCGCGGGTCGAGATCGGGGGCGGGGTTTCGCCACCGAGATCACTGCGGAGGGTGGGGCCCTGGACCGGGATGCCGCGCGGGGGCGAGATCTGGGTCGGCGCTTGGGCGAAGCCGGGATCGATCGCGGGGCCGGTGGGCGCGAGGACGAGCGCGGGCTTCGGACCATCGGGCTGGGTGGGGATGGAGAGCTCATCGGCGCTGGCGACGAGCGCGTCCTCGACCTGGGCAGCCAGGTCGGCGACGGTCGCGGGGCGCTTGTCGAAGTCGACGTCGAGCGCGCGGAGGAGGACCCGGACGAGCGGATGGGGAACGGAGACGCCGAGCTCGGCAGGTAGCTTTGGGCTCAAACGACCTCGGGGGTCCTCTTGATCCCAGGGCAGCGCCGCCACGAGCATCACGTAGAGCAAGAGGGCCAGCTCGTAGACGTCGGTTCGGATCGTGGCGGAGCGCCCGAAGAAGCGCTCGGGCGCCATGTAAGCAGGCGTGCCGCGGGTGAGGCCGGCGCGCGTGGTCGTCGAGGCGATGGCGTCGGTGTCGCGCGCGATGCCCAGATCGAGCAGAACGAGGCGATCTTCTCCGTCGATCCAGAGCACGTTCTCGGGCTTCACGTCGCGGTGGACCAGCCCCGCGTCGTGCAGCGCTCCGACCGCAGCCGCCACCTGACCGAACATCGCGACCGCGCGCGCCGCCGGGATGGGCCCTTCGGCGAGGCGATCGGCGAGGGAGCGCCCGACGAGCCGAGGCATCGCGATGAACGGCCGGCCGTCGGGCAGCATCCCGACGTCGAGCACCGGAACGAGGGCGGGGTGGCTCACCCGCCGCATCCGGCCCGCCTCCTCGACGAACCGCTGCACCTCGCGAACGTCCAGCTCGAGCTCGGGTCGAAGGACCTTCAGCGCGACGGCGCGGCCCTCGGCGTCGGTCGCGGCGTAGACGAGCCCGCTGCCGCCCTCACCGAGCAGCCGGGCGATCGAGAACGGACCGAGGATCTCGGGCACGCCCATGAGGAGGGCGAACACCCTAGCACTTCGGGCGGGGGGCCGAAGCCGACGGTGACGAATCGGTGACGGCGCCGCTACACTTCACCGATGCCCCTTGCTTTGGCGCGCTTCGCTGCCGCCGCGCTCGTCGCGCCCCTCGCATTGGGTTGCAGCGACGGCGACGACGCCACCCAGTCCGGGCCATCGACGTCGACGGGCGCGGGCGCCGGCCCATCGAGCGCTCAAGCATCTTCGGGCAGCGGCTCCGGATCGGCAGCGAGCTCGTCGAGCTCGGGGTCGGGCGCCGGCGGCGGCTTCACGCTCGAGGTACACACCGAGCTCGACGCGTCCCCTGGCCTCGTCTTGCGCGTAAACCTGCCGATCGACGTGGCAGACTGCGTCGGCGTTCCGGGCGATCCGCCGTGCGCCGACCTCGACGGCGACGGGCTCACCGACGCGTGGGAGGACGCCGCGCTGGATCGGCTGCGGCCGATCCTTCGGTTCGACGAGGACGAGTCGCTCATCGACGACCCGAGCATCGTGCTCGGCGATGTCGGGCGCGTCGCCCCCGCCGGTGATCTCGTCCACGTGTTCATCATGCTCGGCTACTCCGTCGACTACGGGAGCTGCGGCGGCTTCACGTCGCACAACGGCGATTCCGAGCGGGTGGCGCTGGAGCTCGTTCGCCTGGACGACGGCCGCACGGGCGACGTCCGCGTGCGACGCGCGTACACGGCCGCCCACGAGGGGACGGCGAACGATCACGGCCACGTCTTCGCGGACGCCGAGCTCACATCGCTGGTCCACGATCTCGACGCGAGCACGGGCGAGCCGCGCTGGGTGGTGTTCCCGTCGGCCGACAAGCACGGCACCTACGGCACCGTCGAGCGGTGCGAGGCGGTGAGCGTGATCCCCTGCTTCGACGAGGACTGCGGCCCCGACGGCGTGGCCGACCCCGCCCTCTACGATCGGCTCCCCCCCTACGTGAACGCCGGCGAAGAGACGATGCCGCTCGTCACCGACCTCGCGGTGATCGGCTTTCCGGGCGATGACGCGTGGGCCGCCCAGGACTTCTGCGGCGGCCTCGGCGGCTCGTCGTGCTCGGACGACGTGCGCAACAAGCTCCTGAACGACCCGTTCCCCTGACCCCCTCGGGCCGCGGCCCGGAGCCGGCTCCGACGTAGCTCAGAGCAGAGTCACGAAACGCTTGACGGTGGGCGGCGGCGTGCCTACATGTCGCACCCATGAAGCTCTCGGCCGGTCTCCTCTTGGGCTCGCTCGTCTCATTCCTCGCGCTCGGATGCGCGCCGCAGGGCGCCGAGAGCGACGGGGCCGAAGATACGGCCGAGGGCGAGGGCGCGCTCGGCGAGGCGCGCATCACGTTCGGCGCCGACTTCTCCGAGACGGTGAGCGGCAAGCTGCGGGCCGGCGATCCGATCGAGATCGTCTACGACCCCGCGCGGCTCCCCGACTGCCGCGGCGAGCAGAACGGCATCCCGCAGTGGGCGATCACCGCGTTCTACCAGGTGGGTGACGGCGACGTGCACACCGTCTCGGTCGCCGGCCTCAACGCGGGGCCGCAGACGTTCGTGGTGCCGGCCGCGAAGGGCACGCTCCAGGTTTGGTTCCAGGTGACGAACCGCTGGGGCTGCAACGCCTACGACTCCGACTTCGGCGAGAACTATCGCTTCTCCGTGGGCGCGCCCGTCGGGCAGCCCGACTGGGCCGGCAACGCGGCGAGCGTCGTCACCCGCCAGACGTGCGCGGGCGGCCCCTGCGACGAGAATCGCGTCTCGCTCGAGCAGGGCTTCATCTACGGCACCTGGGCTCGCCAGCGCGCGACGGTCGCCGGGCTCTACTTCGACGTGTGGGAAGAGGGCGTCACCGATTTCGACAACGCCGATCTATGGAAGCAGGTCGACGCGCAGGTGCACTTCCGCTTCAGCGGCGAGACGGCGTTCACCACGCGCTATGTCGACTTCTTCCGTCGCGTCGGCAACGACGCGCGCTACCAGGTGCTGCTCCGCACCATCGATCCGTTCTTCGCGATGCCCTCGGTGGTCGCGCCCGAGCAATGCCCCGCTGGCGAGCTCACCCTCTCTCCCGACGGCATGTACGTCGGCACCGACATCGAGCTCTACTTCAGCGCCGACGGCGTCGAGGTGCGGCCGGCCCCGGGCGAGACCTACAAGGCTCGCTTCGAGGACTACGCAGGCCCCTACGCCGCCTGTCTGAACTGAGCGCGGCGCGCGGCCGTCAGCAGGGGCCGCACGTCCCCTCGCCGCAGCACGCCTCTTTGCCTTTGCGCTTGCTCTGACTCGCAGGCATCGCCTTGCCGTCCTTCGCGGGCTTCGGCTCGGCCCGACCGGCGGGGAGCGCCTTGCACTCGCCGCAGGTGCCCTCGCCGCAGCACGCCATCGCGCCCGTTCGCTTGCTGTCCTTCTTGTCGGCCACCTTCTTGCCGTCCTTGGCCGGCAGCGGCTCGGCGCGCCCGCCGGGGAGCGGCGCGGGCGCGACCTCGGCGCTCGCCACGGCGGTCGCGGCGGTGTCGACGGCGGGGGCGGTATCGGCGGCGGGCGGCGCGGTATCGACCGGCGGCGCGGTGTCGGCGGGGGCGCTGTCGGTCGGGGGATCGTCACCCGAGACGGGCTCGGTCTTGCTCCCCCCCGAGCAGCCGATGAGCGCGAGCGCGGCGAGCGTCTGCGTGATCGTCTTGGTGTCGAGCATGAGCGAATGCTCGCGCGGAAGGCGGGCGCGGTCGCGGAAAATGATTATTCGGCCTGTCGGAACTTTTGTCTACCGATCATACGGCTAACGCAGCGCGCGCCCCAGCCGTAGAACCGAGAGACGCCGATGAAGAACGACCCCTTCGATTCCTTGCGCACCGGTCACCTCTCACGCCGGCAAGCGATCCGCGCCTTCGCGGGCGCGGCCGCCCTGATCGGCTGCGCCGACGACGAGCTCGGGACCACCTCGACGACCGGAAGCGGCGGCGGCCCCGGGGCCGGCAGCAGCAGCGCGAGCGGCGCAGGCGGCGGTGCGAGCCAGTCGTCGAGCAGCGGTCTGGGCGGCGCAGGCGGTGCCGGCGGCGCAGGCGGCGGCGACCCGCTCGCGCTCTGCAAAGTGCGCGGCCCGACCGACGGCTGCATGGTGACCGAGGACAACATCCTCGGGCCCTTCTACAAGGCCGGCGCGCCCTTCGAGAGCGATCTCGCGGCAGGCCTGGACGGCGAGCTCATGCTCATCCAGGGCACCGTGTTCGGCTGCGACTGCGTGACGCCGCTCGCGGGGGCCATCGTGGATGTCTGGCAGGCCGACAGCGACGGCGCCTACGACAACGCCGGCTTCGTCCTGCGCGGAAAGATCGAGACCGACGCCGACGGGCGCTACGCGTTCTACACCGTCAAACCGGGCTGGTACCTGAACGGCGCCCAATACCGCCCTGCACACATCCACTACAAAGTCAGCCACGCCGACGGCGTCGCGCTCACCACTCAGCTCTACTTCGAGGGCGATCCGTACATCCCCATCGACCCGTTCGTGAAAGACTCGCTCGTCATCCCGCTCGCGCCGGGCGACGTGAACGGCAGTCAGGGGCTGATCGGGACGTTCGACGTCGTGTTGGCCTAGCCGTCTACTGAATGGGGACCGTCGTTGTGCTGGATGAGGGCACGAGCTACGGGGGCGACGGCTGCCAATCCGCAGTCTGCAGCAGTCGTTCGAAGTGCTGCCGCACGTCCTTGCTGTCATGGTGCTCGATCACGCGTTCGAAATCGGCGCGAAGCTCATCGAGGCAATGTCGGCGCAGCAGCGGCGCGTGGCTGCGGTCGGAGAGCGCGAGCTGGGCTCTCGGGCCCCCCGGCAGCGGCGTGACATGCCAGCCCGGCCAAGACATCGCGAGGTCGCTGGCGGGGCCGCGTAACCATGCTGACGTCGCCCACCACCAGAGCCGCCTTCGCGCTCGGTCCACGTAGGCGCCGGCCTGGAGCGCGGACTCGGCGAGGCCGAGCTGCTCGAGCGTGCGCCTCGGGCGGTGCGCGGCGAGGAGATCGAGCACCGCCGGTCCCGCCGTCAGCTCGAGCAGCGGAGGATCACCTGCGAGATAGTCGTCGCGCAACGCTCCATCCTCATCGAGGACGCACAGCCACGTGCGCTCGTGCTCGTGCTCGATCACCCTCAGGGCCTCCGCGAGCCCTACCTCTTGCACCCACGCCCATTGCTGCGGATCCTGCTGCGCCTTGCTCAGTCGCGCCATGTTCTCTGCGAGCGCCGCGTCGGCGGTAGTGCGATCGGTCTCGGCGGAGAGAACACGGTCGGCCGCACCGGGCAGGCGAGCATCGAGAGCCCGCTCTGGAGCCATCGCAGTCTCGATGCGCCATCCAGGCCACATCGCCGCGAGCAACGCCTGGAACATCCGCCACCACGCCGCGGACTTCAGGCCGTCGCTCCACCAGAACAGATCACGGGTCTCGAGGTTCACGATGGCCACCCCGTGGAAAAACGTCTCGAGCTGGAACGCGCTCGCAGCGTGGTTGCCCGCGACATAGCTCGTGAACTTGTCGGGCCCCTCCAGCAATGCGCCGGGGAGGGAGTGCCCGCCGAGGCGATTGTAGAAGTACCGCACGCGGTCGCGCTCGATCAGCACGTAGCTCGCGTCGCAGCTCATTCGCCTACACCGCGATTCGGTTGCGCCGAAGTGCGACGTCTTTGAGAACCGGCGGCCCTATCCTCTCGCACCAACGGCCGAATCAGAGCATTCGGTCCTTGGTGTAACAAGTCACGCGTCGAGGCGCAGGGGCGGCGCCACCGCGGGGGCGGGAGCAGCTCTGCCGACGATCTCGTAATCGTCCGCGTACTCGGGCTTGATGGCGCCGCGCGCGTCGACCATCCACGACGGCGCGACGTGGCGGGGGATGCGCACGCGCTCGACGGGATCGTTCGTGCCGAAGACGTGGTCCCAGAGGGCGGTGGTGACGCCGTGGTTCTGGCGCGGCGTCTTGTGGTGGTGGAGCAAGTGGTGCCGGCGCACCCATCGCGAGTACGGGCCGGTGGGCGGCCGCGTGTGGATGAAGCGGTGCACGACCTCATAGCCGCCGTAGACGGTCGCGAAGCCGAGCGCGAACGACGTGGCGCGCCGCACCCCGACGAACGGCGCGGCCGCCGCGCCGAGCACGGGGATCGCGACGCTCGCGGCGAGCACTTTGCGGTACGTCGGCGCGAAGTAGCTCGGGGTCGCGTGGTGCGCGAGGTGCTCGCGGTTGAACTCGTAGGCGAGCCCGGCGGGCGTGATGCGCCCGAGGAGCGTCGGTGGCTGTTTGCGCTTGCCCCCGTGGCCGACGAACCGATGAATCAGGTACTCGCTGGCGGTCCACGCCGCGCCCCCGAGAACGAATGCTGCAAACGACATCGTCATTTCCCCTTCTCCAGCACGCGAACGGCGGCGCCGACACGGGCGGGCGTCGCGCCCCACCCCGCGAGCAGCCCGCGGACCGCCGCGAGCCCGATGGCGCGTGAGGGCGGCAACTCCGGCGCGATGCGCCGCGCCTTCTCCAAGCAGAGCGCGCCGTGGAGGGCGGCCCAGAACGTCAGGACCCGCTCCTCTTTCGAGCCGGGGTCGAGCGCGCGCTCGCGCACCGCCGCCTCGAACAGCAAGCCGACGCCGCTCAAGAACTCCACCACCCCGGGCCGGGTGCGCGCCGACTCCTCGTCCGACAGGAGCGGCCGCGGATCACCCAAGAGCACCGCGACAAGGAACCACGCGCGCGGCTCGGCGCGGGGCAAGTCGAGGTAGATATCCGCCGCCGCTAGCAGCGCGGCGAGCGCGCGCGTCGGCGCGGCCGCGTCACCGAGGGGGCCGACGCGGCGGAGGAGCTCGCGCTCGAAGTGCTCGCGGACGACGCCGATCGCTCGACGCTGAAGCGCCGCCACGAGCGCGTCCTTGGACGGAAAGTAGCGGTAGACCGCCGTCGTCACGTAGCCCAGCGACTGCGCGACTCGCTGGAGCGTGAGCCCCTCGATGCCGTCTGCCTCGACGAGCTCCATCGCGCGCTCGAGCAAGGTGTCGGTGACGACCTCCCTCCGCGCGGCGCGCGGGGTTCGCTTCGGAGTCGTGTCGTCGACGTGAACCACGTTCACAATAGTGAACCTGGTTCACGAACTGGTCAAGAGGCCCCGGCCTACTTTTTTGCGCGGACCTTTCCGATGCAGCCGATGACGAGGCTGGTCCACCCGGTTTGGTGGTCGGCCCCGCACCCCCACCCTTTCTCGGCGTGGAAGTACTCGTGGAACTGCACGAGGTCGCGGAAGTGCGGATCGGCGGCGAAGCGCTCGCCGTGGGGCCCCCAAGAGGGCATCACTCCCCGCTCGTCGGGCGTGAAGAGGCGCTCGATGCGGCTGGCGATCTCGCGTGCGACCTGCTTGAGCCGCATGTAGTTGCCGCTTCCGGTCGGGCACTCCACGAGCAAGTCATCGCCGTAAAAGAAGTCGTACCGTTCGAGCGCCTCGATCAAGAGGTAATTCAGCGGTAGCCAGATCGGCCCGCGCCAGTTGGAGTTGCCGCCGAACATGCCGGTGGTCGAGTCGCCCGGCGCGTAGTCGACCCGGTACTCCTCGCCACCGATCCGAAAGACGTACGGCTCGCGCTCGTGCACGCGAGACAGCGAGCGGACGCCGTAGGGTGAGAGGAACTCGTCCTCGTCGAGCACGTACCGCAGCGCGCGGACGAGGCGCTCGCGGTTCGGGATCGCGAGCAGCCGGTGGCCGCCGCCTTCGTGGGCGGGCGACTCCATGTACGAGATGCTCTTCGCCAAATCGCTGCGGTTCTCGAGCAGCCACTCCATGCGCTTGCGGAAGCGCGGCAGGCGCGCGAGCACCTCTTCTTCGAGCACCTCGGCCGTGAAGAGCGGGATGAGGCCGACCATCGAGCGCACGCGGAGCGGCATCGAGCGCCCCTGGATCTCGATCTGGTCGTAGTAGAAGCCGTCCTCTTCGTCCCACAGGCCCGTCCCGCCGAAGCTGTTGATGGCGTCGGCGATGGCGACGAAGTGCTCGAAGAACTTCGAGGCGAGATCTTCGACCGCCATCACGTCGGCGAGCTCGAACGCGATCGCGAGGAGCTGCGCCGCGTAGAAGCCCATCCACGCGGTGCCGTCGGCCTGGGCGAGCCGGCCACCGAGCGGCAGCGGCTTCGAACGATCGAAGACGCCGATGTTGTCGAGCCCGAGAAAGCCGCCGGCGAAGATGTTGTCGTCATCCTCGTCCTTGCGGTTCACCCACCACGTGAAGTTGATGAGGAGCTTGGCGAACACGCGCGCGAGAAAGACGCGGTCGCGCTCGCCCCGCGGGGCGCTGGTCTTGTAGGTGCGCCACGCCGCCCACGCGAAGACGGGCGGGTTCACGTCGCCCATGTTGAACTCGTAGGCCGGCAGCTGACCGTTGGGGTGCAGGTACCACTCGCGCAAGAACAGGACGAGCTGGTCTTTGGCGAACTCGGGGTCGAGCTCGGCCATCGGGATCATGTGGAACGCGAGGTCCCACGACGCGTACCAGGGGTACTCCCACTTGTCGGGGACGCTGATCACGTCGCGGTTGTAGAGGTGCTTCCAGTCGCGGTTGCGTGAGCGGCGCGGCGGCTTCGGGTGACCGGGATCGCCGTCGAGCCAGTCTTTCACGACGTACCAGTAGAACTGCTTGGTGAAGAGCAGCCCGGCGCGCGCCTGGCGCACGACCCGCTCTTCGTCCGGCGAGAGCGCTGGCGTGCGCGCGCGATGGAACGCGTCGGCCTCGCGGATGCGCTCGGTGAAGACGGCGTCGAACGCGGGGCCGAGGAGATCGGGCGCTGCCCCCGCGGTCTCGCCTGCGGCGTGAAGACGAAGGCGAAGGGTCACCGAGCCGCCCGCCGGCACCACCAGACGGTGATGGGCCGCCATCTTGGTCCCGATGCGCGCGGGGTTCACCGCGTCGGCGCGGCCACCCACGACGCGCTCGTGAAACGCATCCTTTACATACGGGGACGCGTTGGGCGCGCCCCAGAGTCGCTCGGCGTTCGTCTCGTTCTCGGTGAAGTAGAGCTCGGGGGCCGCGCCGGCCTGCCCCGCGCCGATCGCGAGCGTGAAGCGTCCCAGCGACGCGTGCTCGGCCAGCACCGACGCCGCCGCTCCGGGCGCGGCGCGCCCGACGGCGAGAGACGGTTTCGGAAAGTACCCTTCGCCCGTTCGCCCCCACGACCACGTGTTTCGAAACCAGAGGGTGGGCAGCACGTGGAGGGGCGCCGCCTCGGGCCCTCGGTTGTGGACGGTCAGCCGGACGAGGATGTCTTCGGGCCCTGCTTTGGCGTACTCGACGAACACGTCGAAGTACCGGTCGCCGTCGAAGACGCCCGTGTCGAGGATCTCGAACTCGGGCTCGAGGCGCGAGCGCCGCGCGTTCGCCTCGATGAGCTCGCGGTAGGGGAACTCGGCCTGCGGGTACTTGTAGAGCGCCTTCAGGTACGAGGCGGTCGGGGTCGCGTCGAGGTAGTACCAGAGCTCCTTGGCGTCCTCGCCGTGATTGCCCTCGCCGTTCGTCAGACCGAACAGGCGCTCCTTGAGGATGGGATCGCGTTCGTTCCAGAGCGCGACCGCAAAGCAGAGCCGGCACTGGCGATCGGTGAGGCCGAGCAGGCCATCTTCGCCCCAGCGGTAGGCCCTGCTTCGCGCGTGATCGTGGGGGAAGTACCGCCAAACGTCGCCGTCGGCCGAGTAGTCTTCGCGCACCGTCGCCCATTGCCGCTCGGGCAAGTAGGCGCCCCAGCGTTTCCAGTTGCCGCTCCGGGCCGCGTCCTCGGCGAGCCGGCGTGTCTCGGGGTCGTCGTAGCGCATGAAAGGCGAAGGCTTTCAAAGGGTGGCACCACTCCGCAAGCC
>CALKVR010000075.1 GCA_938004815.1 uncultured Polyangiaceae bacterium
GTCTCGCTCGATCTGTTCGGCGGCGAGATCTCCTCGAACGCCGCGAGCTACTTCGCGTCCGGGCTCAAGGGCCGCGCCAAAGAGGACAAGTACCAGGACCACATCGCGCTCGAGGGCTCGATGGCGATGGAGGTCCCCGTCGTCGAGGGCGGCATCCTCAAAGGCCTGAAGAACGAGGACGTACCGCTCCGCAACGCGATGAACGAGGTTCTGCGTGAGGAGTACGTGCAGGACTCGCAGCGCGGCGTCGACAAGTGGAACCGTCTGCTCGAGCAGAACGGCATCGCCTTCCGGTTCAAGCTCCCGAGCCGCCGGTTCCACCGCGCGTCGGGCATCTTCGCCGGTCTCACGTTCGATCTCGAGGGGCGTCCGATCTCGAAGGAGGCGTTCGAGGCCAAGAAGGCCGAGTGGATCCCCACCGAGGCCGACGACGCCTACGTCGCGAGCCTGATGCAGAAACCGATCTACGACCCCAAGCAGATGGCGAACTGGATCGCGGCGCCGGCGCGCGGCATCAAGGGCCACCCCGTCGACTTCGAGTACGTCCGGCACAGCTGAGGGGTATTGGCACCCACCCGTTCCCATTCGAACAGCGGTCGGGGCCGGCGAGCCCGCGAGCGATCCGTCGACGCCCGCATCACGCGAGCCGTCATGCTCGTGCTCGCGGGCTGCCATCGGTCGCCCGAGGCCGAGCCCACCGACGTGCCGGTCGCGACCGCGACCGGCACGCTCACGACGGCCACGGCTCCGCCCGATGATCCGTTCGTCGCCGGCAACCCCAGCCCGACGCAAGTGCCGAACGTCGTCGCCGGTGCGGAGACGAAGCCCGACGACCTCTGCGCTCGCTACAAGGAGACGGTGACGGTCGACATCACACGCGTCACGCGCACCCAGACCGCCGAGTACCAGCCGATGATCGCGGAGCACGCCGCGTGGGATCCATCGCGCAACCTGGTCGCGTGCACCGTCGTGCGCGCGAGAGAGCCCACCACCATCGAGGTGACCCGCGTACCGACGTGCTGCCCCATGCCCGGCCCCCAGCGGCCGTGCCCGCCGGCCTACAAGGAAAAGGCGCCCGGTGTGCGCATGGTGGTCGAGCATGTCGAGCTCCATCCCGACGGCAAGGTCGCTTCGAGCAGGCTCGCGGCTTACGGGTTCGAGACGAACCCCCAAGGTCGTCATGCTTGCGGCAGGCAGCCCGAGGGGCTCGTCCTCGGTGCTGCGATATCGGCCGTGCCGGCGTCGGTGGGCGCAGAGCTAGGGTGCATGGCCGAGCTCGAGGCTGCCAGCGTGCCCGCGTTCCGGCGCCTCGCGCGAGAGCTGAGCGCCCACGGCGCGCCAGCCTCGCTCGTCGGGCGCGCGCGTGACGCTGCCCGCGACGAGGTGCGCCACGCGCGCGAGATCGCGCGGCTCGCGCGCGAGAGAG
>CALKVR010000076.1 GCA_938004815.1 uncultured Polyangiaceae bacterium
GCCGCTGGAAGCTGATCTGGCGCAACCAGCGCCGCCGCGCCCGCACCGCGCTGCTGCTCGTCGGCATCGCCGGCAGCCTGTTCGCCGGGCTCTACAGCGTGCAGGCGGTGAGCCAGGGCGACGACCTGCGCGAGCGCCTCGGCACCGCCGCGGCCACGCTCGGCCTGCGCATCACCAAGGTCACCATCGAGGGCCGCGCCAAGACCCCGCAGGTGATGCTCGACGCCGCCCTCGGCATCCGCCCCGGCGAGCCCATCCTGGCCTATTCGCTCAGCGAGGCGCGCAGCCGCATCGAGAGCATCAAGTGGGTGGAGCACGCCACCGTCGAGCGCCTGCTGCCCAACACCATCCTGGTGCGGCTGGTGGAACGCCGCCCATTCGCGGTGTGGCAGATCGACGGCCAGTTCCGCCTGGTCGACCGCGACGGCAAGGTCGTCGCCGACTCGGATGTCGCCACCTTCGCCGGCCAGCTCCCCCTGGTGGTGGGCGCCGGCGCACCGGAGGCCGCGGCCGACCTCATGGAGGTGCTCTCCGCCCATCCCGACCTGCAGAGCCGCATGGTCGCGGCCGTGCGCGTGGGCGAGCGGCGCTGGAACCTGCGCATGAAGAACGGCGCCGACGTCATGCTGCCCGAGGGCGCGGAAGGCCCGGCCCTGGCCAAGCTCGCCGAGCTCCAGGCCAGCCAGTCCCTCCTCGACCGCCCGCTCGCGGTCGTCGACCTCCGCCTGCCCGACCGTCTCGTGGTTCGCCCGCAGGCGGACCCCAAGGCCGACCCCAAGACCCACGTCGTCGTCACGTGGCAGACCGCGACGTGGGATCGCGACTTCAAGCTCTTCAGGCAAGTGTTCGACGCGCGCGTGGCCGAGGCGCCTGCCGCCGCGGGCGTGCTCAGGGTGCTCGACGCCCTCCCCAACCTCCCGCGCTCGCACGACGCGACGGTGAAGCAGACCTTCGACAAGTACCTCCCCCGGCTGCTTCCGCCGAGCCGCGGCGACTGAGGGTGCTATCGTCGCAGCCCGTATGGTCGCCGCCCCGCGATCGATCCTCGCCGTGGTCCTCGCGCTCGCGGCCTCGTGTGCCAAGACGAGCGCCGGGCCGTGCTCGGCAGCGTCACCGTGCGGCGACGGCGACAAGTGTGTGCTGGGCGCGTGCCGGCCGGCCCGCGAGCCGATCGCTCCGGAGAAGAGCCGGCGCCTGGTCCTCCTCGCGAGCGACGTCGCCGTCCTCTCGTCGTCGGACCGGTTGGCGACCGACGCCAGGGTCACGCCGTTCGGCGCCCGCGCGGCCGGCGAGGTCATCGTGCTGCTCGGCTTCGAGGGAGAGATCGGCCGCGCCGTCGATGTGGCTTCGGCCTTCGTGGTGCTCGATCCGGAGCCGGCGTCGCCAGGGCCGACGGCGCCGATCGTGATCGAGGCCGCCGAGGTCCTCGGGCCCTGGGCAGAGAGCGAGCCGTCGTGGGGCCGCGCGCCGCGTGTGGGCCCATCGATCGGCGCGGCGTCGATCCCTGCCGCGCGCCGAGCGCCGCTGCGCGTCGACGTGACGCGATCGGTGGCGCGCGCGCGCGGCACCGGGTTCGGGATCGCGCTGCGCGCGTCGGGTGACGACCCGATCGGCGCGCGCCTCTTGACGGGCGCGGGCGGGTCCTCCGGCCCGCGCCTGGAGCTCTACCTCGAGTGAGCGATCCCTCTCCGCTGCTCTCGGTCCGCGATCTCGCGGTCTCGGTGGTGTCGCCGCGCGGCCACCTCCCGATCCTCGACGGCGTGAGCTTCGACGTCCCTCACCAGGGCGCGGTGGCGATCGTGGGCGAGTCGGGCAGCGGCAAGACGATGACCGCGCTCGCCGTCCTCTCGCTCTTGCCCGAGGGCGCCTCCGTCAGCGGCTCGATCGCGCTCGAGGGCCGCGATCTCTTGAAGCTCCGCGAGTCGGAGCTCGAGAGCGTGCGCGGCGGCGACATCGGCATGGTGTTCCAGGAGCCGTCCACCGCGTTCGACCCCGTGTACACCGTCGGGGCACAGATCATCGAGGCGCTTCGGCTCCACCGCGACGTCTCTCGGTCGGAGGCGCGAACGATCGCGATCGAGCAGCTGCGCAAGGTCGGCATGCCCGCCCCCGAAGAGCGGCTCCACAGCTACCCGCACGAGCTCTCGGGCGGCATGCGCCAGCGAGCGCTCATCGCGATGGCGACGGTGGCCGGCCCCAAGCTCCTGCTCCTCGACGAGCCGACCACCGCGCTCGACCGCACCATCGAGGCGCAAGTCCTGACGCTCATCGACTCGCTCCGTCGCGAGAACGACACGAGCATCGTGCTCGTCTCGCACGACCTCGCGGTGGTCGCGCAAGTCACCGAGCACCTGGTCGTGCTCTACGCCGGTCAGGTGGTCGAGCGCGGGCCGACACGAGCCGTCCTCGACGAGCCGCTGCATCCGTACACACAGGCGCTCCTCGCGAGCATCCCCGATCCGAGCGCCAGGCCGCCCCGCGCGCGGGGCGAGCGCAGGCCGCGCTTGCCGGTGCTTCGCGGCGCCCCCCCCGATCTGGCCTCGCTGCCGGTGGGCTGTCGCTTCGCGCCGCGCTGCGAGCACCGGCGTGAAGCGTGCGACGAGCCGATCGAGCTCCGCGCGCAGGGTGCGGACCGCGACGTCCGGTGCATCCTCTACGACGAGGAGGCGCCCGACACATGAAGGAGCTACCGCTCGTCGTCAAAGAGGCCCCCGTCGCCGCGGTCGAGGGGCTGGCCAAGGCCTACACACTGCGCCGCGGCTTGCTCGGTCTGGGCAACGAGCTCGTTCACGCGCTCGCGGGGGTTACGTTCCAGATCAAGAAGGCCGAGACCCTCGGCGTCGTCGGCGAGAGCGGCTCGGGCAAGAGCACGCTCGGCAAGGTCATGCTCCGCTTGGTCGAGCCCTCGTTCGGTCGGATCATGTGGAGCGGCCTCGACGTGACGCGCCTGCCCGAGCGCGATCTGCGCCGCCACCGACGGCGGATGCAGATCGTGTTTCAAGACCCGTACTCGTCGCTCGACCCGCGGATGACGGTGCGCGAGATCGTGGGCGAGGGGCTGGCGTTGTTCAAGCTGGCCGAGCGCTCGGCGATCGACGATCGCGTGGCGACGATGCTGCGCCGGGTGGGGCTCGACCCCGCCATGATGGATCGCTATCCGCACGAGTTTTCGGGCGGACAACGGCAGCGCGTCGCCATCGCCCGCGCGCTCGCCGTCGAGCCCGACTTCGTGGTGTGCGACGAGCCCGTGAGCGCGCTCGACGTCTCGGTGCAGAGCCAGATCGTCAACCTGCTCGAAGAGATCCAAGAAGAGTCCGAGGTCGCCTACCTCTTCGTCTCGCACGATCTGCGCCTGGTCGAGTGCACCGCCCACCGGACAGCGGTGATGTACCTCGGGCGCATCGTCGAAATCGGCCCGAGCGATCGGGTCGCCGCGCACCCTCTCCACCCCTACACCCAGGCGCTCTACGCGGCCTCGCCTCCGCACCCGACCAAGGCGCGCGCCGAGAAGCGCGCTCTGCCGCTCGCGGGTGAGCCGCCGAGCGCGACGAGCCCTCCGCGCGGGTGCCCGTTCCACCCGCGCTGCCCCAAGGCAGAGAAGGGCACTTGCGACGTAGAAGTGCCGAGCCTCGACCCGGCTCCCGACGACTCTTCGCACCGGGTGGCGTGCTTCTTCGCCTTCTGATTGGGGGATCTCATGCGCGAGACCGTCCTCTACACCCTGGCCCAGGCGGCCCTCGGCGGCGAAGCAGAGCTCGCGACCGCTCCCGCGTCGGCGGCCGATCCGATGCTCCGACCGTTCGTCAAGGCGCAGGTCCGCTCCGCCATCCGCGCCGCGCGCGAGGCCGCCAAGGGTCAGGGCGACGAGCACGTGCTCAAGCTCGCCTTCTTGCTCAAGCTGGGCCCGCTCGCCCCGGGGCTCGCGGCCGACGACGCGCGGGGTGTGGCGGCCGCGTTCGCGGCCGAGGCCAAGCCCTACGAGGCGCCGCGCAAGCCGTCACGCGTCCTCACGCTCTTGGTGCTGGCCGGCGCCGTCGCGGCTATCGGAGCTGTCCTCTTCTTCAAGCTTCGGCCCGCGGCCGACGCTCGCTTCGTCGAGTCTCCGCTCGGGGTCGCGCTGGCCGAGCCGCTCACCGAGCTGAGCCTGGCCGACGAGACCAAGAAAAAGGAGAAGGCGCGCGCCGAAGTCCTGAGCGACGACGTCAAGTCGCAGCTCGGCGACGAGACGTTCGCTCTGCTCCAGACCGCGATCGACGCGCCCGACGTCTACCTCCAATCCAAGTCGGAGTACGAGGCCGCGAGCGCCGACCTCGCGAAGTCGGTCGACGACCTCGACGACGCCCTCGAGAAGGCGCAGATACCGGCCTTCTTGGCGGTGGAGCCGCGCGAGGGCAGCATCGGCCAGCGGCGCGCGACGCTGCACGCCTTCGTCGTTCGCGAGCGCGCCGACGTGAGCGTCCGTGGCGCGAACGTCAAGGTGGTCTGGGGCTATCGCCTCGACAACCTGGGCTCGGGTTGGTTCACGGTGATGCGCACCCCCGGCAGCAGCTGGGTTCGCGTGAACCTCGACATGGTCTCCGAGGTATGGAGCGATCTGCTCGTCCCCGTGCTCGCGCGCGACAAACCGTCGCGCATCGGCGGCAAGAGCTCGCACGAGGACACCCGCGCCCTCGAGAAGACGATCCGCACCGCGATGCGCGACGACCTGCGCACCTGCGTCGGCATCGACGACCCCACGTTCGCGCGGCTCGCCGACGCGATCGAGCAGCGCGACTCGCGCTTCGAGATCCTCAAAGACAAGTTCAAGTTCTACCGCGGCACCTTCTCGGTCGTGCTCACCCCCGCCACCCGCAAGGGCATCCAGAAGATCGGCGAGGACGCGATGATCGACCAAGCGCTCGACTGGGACAGCCGCCTGCGCACCGAGCTCGACGCGCTGACCAAGGCCATCGAGCCCTTCGCGCTCGTCGCCGAGGAGCGCGGCGTCTACGCCGAGCTGACCAAAGAGAAGTTCCTGGCCGAGCACGAAGCGCTGGCCGGCGACGGCGTGGTCGCAGGCACGCTCGCGGTGCTCTCTCACCCGCGCCGCTGTTACCGGTTCGATCTGGCGCACGTCGTCCTCGAGATGCTCGGCGACTTCCGCGAGTGGCGGCGCACCCACCCTGCGGTCACCGTCCTGGGTGGCCTGCTCGGCGAGCTCGGCCTCGGGGCCGCCGCCGATTGGTTCCCGGAAAAGGGGCTCGACGAGCCCGCGTTGATGGTCGCGCTCGACAAGCTCATGCAAAAGCCCGAGGGCGACGTGCAAGCCGCGGCCAAGCGCGCGTACCGAACGTACTTCGGCGCCGACCCCGCCGCGTACGAGCGCAAGCCGCGCTGACGGCCGCCCGGGCGTCGACAGCCTGCTGCAGACTTGGACGCTGCGCGCGCGCGTGCGACAACGGTCGCAGGCTTTCTTGCAAAGGACACACGAATGCGACAACTCGTAGCGATCGGCCTTTTGTCATTATCCGCGACGTTCTTCGCCTTCGGTTGCGGCAGCCCCACCCTCGAGGAGGCCTGCGAGAACTACTGTGAGTGGTACAAGTCGACCGACTGCGGCGAGCAGCTCCCCGGCGAGTGCAGCGTCGGCTGCGGCCAGCTCGAAAAGGCGCTGAACGACGCCGGCCAAGGCGACTGCATCGACGCCTACACGGCCGCGCTCGATTGCGTCCCCGGCAGTGACTACGCGTGCTTCAACGGGTTCCCGGTCCCGACCGACACCGGCTGCGCCGAAGAGGCGCTCGACCTCGCCGAGTGCGTTCAGGGCGGTGTCGACGACGACTGATCGTCCGCGGGCGGGGGCGCCGCGCGCTCGCCGCAGGTGACGACACGAACGCGCATGGCCTTGCCGGCGGGCACGGCCAACAGCAGCCGATCGCCGCTGGCCCCGATGGGGTCGCCGCGGCCGAGGCTCGGCTCGACCATGAGCGGCTCGGCCGGGACGCCGCCACTGCCGAGGCGGCCCAAGAGCGCCGAGCCACGCAGGACGGGGATGGCCATCCAGCCGGGCAACAGGGTGGGTGCGCCATCGCTGGCCGTGCCGTCATCCGACTGAAAGCTCTCGGCGACGCCCCCGCCGGGGCCGATGCGCAGCGCCTTCACGACGCCGCCCCCGGCGCCGGTGGGCGAGTCCTCGTCGCGGTAGGCGACCACCAGGCCCCCGTCGGCGGCCGCGGCCACGTCGAATGAAATGACATGACCGTCATCTGGCGTGAGGCGAAGCGCGTCGCCCGACGGCGCCCCCGCCTCGTCGAGCAGGAGCACCTCGAGCCACCTGTAGGCCACCGCCTCGCCGCCGCGGCTCTCGTCGGCCTCGCCGGGCTCACGCTTGGTCTTGGGGGTCTTCTTGGGCTTGGCGGGCGCCTC
This sequence comes from uncultured Polyangiaceae bacterium, assembly GCA_938004815.1. Taxonomy (GTDB): domain Bacteria; phylum Myxococcota_A; class Polyangia; order Polyangiales; family Polyangiaceae; genus Xiheicaenibacterium. The sequence goes on from CALKVR010000076.1 coordinate 6,406, forward strand.
GGCGGGCGAGCCCGGCCCGGGGCGCACCGCGTCGCGCGCCTGCTCGGTGCCGCGCACCTGGTAGACGGCGTAGAACCCGCCCGCCCGGGCGACGACGCGGGGCGCGTCGGCGTCGACCCCCGACGGGGTGAGGCGCCGGGGCTCGGTGGCCTTTCCGATCGCGCCGACCTCGAAGGCAGAGAGCGCCACGAACGACTTGTCGTCGTCGAGCGCGTCCCAGGCGACGACGCCGCGGTCACCCCCGACGGCGACGTCGAGCGCGAGCGACTCGTCCATGTCCTCGCGCAGCTCGGCGCCCCACGTGATCTTCTTGTCGACCACGCGCGCCAGCCGCACGGCGCGGCTCGAAGCGTTGGGCTCGATCAGCGCGACGACCAAGCCCTCTTTCGCGGCCGCGACGACGGGCGGATCGAGATCGCCACGCGACGTGGAGAGCGGCACCGTCTCGACGCTCGCCGCGTCGGGATCGATGAAGACGATCGAGGACATCGTCCCGGTCTCGCCCTCACCCTGAACGCCGATGGCCCAGCCCTTCTCCAAGGACGCGGCGCGACCCAAGATCACCGCGAAGGGCGCGAGCGGGTCATCGCCCTCGTCGCCATCGCTCGCCGCGGCGCTCGCCGAACCTGGCTTTCCCACCGTCGCGCTCTTACCTGGCGCGGCCTCGACGCAGCGAGGCGCCGCGGCCGCTGCGGCCGACGCCGAGCCCGAGGGCGCCGCGAGCGGCCCCGGCCCCGAGAAGCTCCGGTAGGCGACGGCGCCGCCGATGACGATCGCGAGACCCAGGCCCGCGGCGAGCGCAGACGAGATGATGCTCCGGCCGCCCGCGTCGGGTAGCGATCGCCGTCCCGCGGTGTCTTTGGGCTCCGCCACGCGCGGTTGGCATACGCCACGGCGGCTCCTCGGGCAAGCCGGGGTGGCCCCGCGCTTGGCACCCAACGAGGAGGCTGCTACTTGCTCGGCGTGGCCTGGCTCGCGCAGCTGCTC
>CALKVR010000077.1 GCA_938004815.1 uncultured Polyangiaceae bacterium
TCGCGCCATCGCCTTTTGCACGACGACCTCGAGCTCGGGCGGGATCGACGACACGATGGCGCACGGGCGCACGGGCTCGTTGCTCATGACCGCGAGCACCGTCTGGTGCGGCGACTCTTCGTCGAACGGCGGCTTGCCCGTGAGGCACGCGTAGAGGACGGCGCCGGCGCCGTAGACGTCGGTTCGGTGGTCCGAGCGCTCGCCGCGCGCTTGCTCGGGCGACATGTACGACGGCGTGCCCATGACGACGCCGGTCTGGGTGACGCTGCCCTCGGTGACCTCGACGACGCGAGAGAGGCCGAAGTCGAGGACGCGAACGTCGGGCGCGCTGCCGTCGCCGACGAGAAAGACGTTGGCGGGCTTCACGTCGCGATGGATGACGCCCTTGTCATGAGCCGCCTCCAGCCCCTTGCAGACCTGGCGCACGATGCGCACCGCGAGCGTCGGCGGCAGGGGCCCGCGCCGCTCGAGCAGCGCGGCCAGCTCTTCGCCCTCGAGGTAGTCGCACACCAAGAAGGGGCGGCCGTCGGGCGCGTAGCCGAAATCGTGGACGCCCACGACGTTCGCGTGGTCGACGCTGGCCGCGGCCTCGGCCTCTCGGCGAAAGCGGAGGCGCACGTCGAGGCTGTGCGTGAGCTCGGCCAAGAGGACCTTGATCGCGAACCGCTTGGACGAGATGCGCGTGTGGGTCGCCTCGTAGACCCGGCCCATGCCCCCCTCGGCCATCAGGCGCACGATCTTGTACGTGTCGGTGAGGGTCGCGCCGATCAGCGCGTCGGGCGCGGTTGCGGCGACGTCTTCGGGGTGCGCGGGGATGAGCGCGGTGGACCGGTCGTTCGAATCCATGCGGGCAAGGTCGCTGCGCGAAGCTCGAGTGTACGCTGCTCGCGCGCGGCGCGCACACCACGACGAACCGCGTAGGCCCGCGGCCGCGTGTGCGCTACCTCCTACCCATGGAAAACCCCGTGCCGGACAACATCGTCCACATCGACGACGTCGCCGAGACCGAAGGTACGTATCCTGCCCCCTTCGACGCCGAGAAGCTGTCCATCTACCGCGACCTGGGCCGGGCCGTGGGCTCTCGGAACATCGGCTTTGCCTACGAGCGCCTCCTGCCCGGGCGCCGCACCAGCTTCACCCACGCGCACTCGGAGGAAGAGGAGCTCGTCTACGTGCTCTCCGGCACGTGCTCCGTGCGGCTGGTGGAGCGCGGCGGCGAAGCTCGTGAGATCCCGCTCCGCGCCGGACACGCGGTGAGCTTCGTCGCAGGGACGGGCGTGGCGCACACGTTCGTCAACCGCGGGACCGAGGTGTGCACGCTGTTCATCGTCGGCGAGCGCAAGCGCGACAAGGACCGCGCCTTCTACGCGGAGGACTTGGAGTACGACGCCCACTTCGCGCGGACGCACCCCGACCGCTACTGGGCCCCCTGAACGCGGCCGATCACCCGCCGAGCGAGCTGCAGTTGGCGGCGCAGCCGTCGCCGCCCACGGTGTTGCCGTCGTCGCAAACCTCGCCGCCATCGAGGATGCCGTCGCCGCATGCGGGCACGGTGCAGTCGGTGCGACACGCCGACGGCGTCGGGTAGGCGCGCAGGACGAGGTCGTCGTTCATCGACAGATCGGTGAACGTCGTCTCGCCGTCGAAGAACTCCCAGCTCGAGACGCCGAACGTGAAGCTCGCGTCGAGCGTGATCTCCCAGCTGCCGGGCAGAGCGAACCCGCTCAGCACGCCGCCGTCGGTGTTGTTCTGGAATGCCCAGTTCCCCACCACCGTGGTTGCGGACTGCTTGAAGAACTCACCGGGCGTGTCGTCGGAGAGGCTGACGATCACGGTCGCGGGGACGTTGGTGAGCGTGAAGTCGGCGTTGATCACGGGGCTCCCCACCGCGTCGATGTGGTGGTGCATGAACAGCGACAGCAGCTCGGTCCCGGTGTCACGGTAGTAGTAGATCCGGCTCGTCGCGGGAGCCTCGAAGCCGGTGTGGCCGCTCGCGGAGAAGTAGTTGTAGAAGATGCCGGCGTCCTGGGGGTTGTCGAACGGCACCACCGACTGCTTCTGGCCGGCCTGCTCGATCTCGAGCGCCGGGCGGTCGGCGTTGAGCGCGCCGAGGTCGCACGCCTCGCCCGGCTCGACGACGCCGTCGCCGCAGAACGGGAGCTGGCAGAGCGGCGAGCAGCCGTCGCCGGGGATGAGGTTGCCGTCGTCACACTCTTCGACGCCCACGAACAGGAACCCGTCGCCGCACGCCGCGGGGACGCAGCCCGCGACGCAGGCGTCGTTGTTCGACGCGTTGGCGTCGTCGCAGCCCTCGCCGGGGTCGACGATGCCGTCGCCGCAGAAGGGGACCGTGCAGTTGTTGCGGCACCCGTCGAAGTTGTTGGCGTTGCCGTCATCGCAGGCCTCGCCCGGATCGAGGATGCCGTCGCCGCACGTCGGCAACGCGCAGTCGTTGCGGCAGCCGTCGAAGTTGTTCGTGTTGCCGTCGTCGCACGCCTCGACGCCCGTCCACACGAAGCCGTCGCCGCACGCGGCCGGGACGCAGCCCAAGAGGCACGCGTCGTTGTTCGACCCGTTGCCGTCGTCGCACGCCTCGTTGCCGGCCCACACGAAGCCGTCGCCGCAGAACGCGAGCAGGCACGTGGAGAGACAGTCGTCCTGGTTCGAGGCGTTCGCGTCGTCGCAGGCCTCACCCGGGTCGACGACGCCGTCGCCGCACGTCGGGAGAGCGCAGATGTTCGTGCAGCCGTCGTCGTCGTTCATGTTGGCGTCGTCGCACGCCTCGACGCCCTGCCGCACGAACCCGTCGCCGCATCGCGCGTTCTGACAGCCCGCCACGCACGCGTCGGTGTTCGACGTGTTGGCGTCGTCGCAAGCCTCGCCAGGGCTCACCACGCCGTCGCCACACGCCGGCTGGGCCCCGCCCGCGCCGTCGCCCCCGAGCCCGGTCGAGCCGCCGCCGCCCTCGAGATCGGTCGGAGCGAGCCCGGTCCGCCCGCAGGCGATGGCGATGGTGGTGACGAGCGTGAGCGTGAAGATCGAAGCGCGGCGCACGCCTCGATCCTACACGCTCCCGGCTCCCACGAGCGACGACCGCGCGTCAGGCGCGGCCCGTCACGTTCGCGCGGCGGCCGTTCTGGTCGGTCTCTTCGCCGAAGGCACCCTGCTGCCGCTGCCCCTGTAGCTGCTGGCTCTGCTGCTGGTTTCGCTTGATGCGCACCTGGTTCGTGACCTCGTTCACGCCGCTCATGCGGTCGGCGAGGTGCTCGATGCGGAGCTTCGTCTGGCGGTCGGGGACGGTGCCCGTGATCGTCACCTCGCCATTCTGTACCTTGATCTCGACGTCGCTCGAGTCGATCTCGTAGGCGCTGCAGAGCGCGTCGCAGATGTCTTCACGGATGCGCTCGTCGGAGCGCTTGTAGCCCTTCGGGCCGCTCGGGTACCGCTGCTGCTGGTACGGGTGCTCGGCCGCCAGGCGCTGGCCGAGCGTCCGCTTTTGACCGTGCCAGCGATCGGTGTCGCGCCAGTCGTCGAACCCTTGCGACATGCCGCCGTAGAGCGAGCCGCTCTGGAAGCCGCGATCATCGTCGCCGAAGCCGCGACCCATGCCGCCGCCGTAGTTGCTGCTCGAGCTACCGCTGTAGCCCATGCCGCCAAAGCCACGATCGGTGTCGCGATCGTAGCCGAGACCGCCCATGCCCCGGTCCGCCCCGCGACCGTAGCCGCGGTCCATGCCGCGGTCGTAGCCGCGGTCGATCTGACCACTGAAACGCTGAGGCGTTCGCGGCGCCTGGCGCCCGTACCCCATGTCTTCGCGCCAGCGGTCGCGATCCATGTCGGAGCGCCAGTCGTCCGAACGTTCACGGCGCTGCGCATCCTCGCGCCAGCTGCCGAAACCGCCTGCGCCGCGATCCATGCTGTAACCCTCGTTGCGGCCACCGAAGCGCTCGCTCGAGAAGCGATCGCCGTCGTCGCGATCGAGGCCCATCCGACCGCGCGACTCGTAAGAAGAGCCGTAGTGCGGCTCGCGATCGTCGAAGCGGCGCGTGGTCTCGCGACCGTCGTCCTCGTGAAAGCGGCGCGGCTCGCGTCGATCATCAGCCCGAAAACGATCGCCATATCGATTGTTCATTGTCCGATCCTCCAGTTGGGGGTCGGGCGTGGTGCAACGTGGGTGCCGACCCGCGATCGGCTCTCGCGATCGCCACTTCATGCGCGGGAAGCGTGTTCGAGCCCAGACGCGCAGGGGGCTGAGGCCGCGCTGGGGCGATCCTGTTTGCGCATGGCTCGATCGCACCCGCCTCGGCATGATGGTTGCGAACCGCGCTGACCGCATGCGCCGAAAGACCGAGCCCGAAGACGACGCGCGACTCCCGATCAAGCTCGATGCTGCGACGAACGGCGAATACGAGCCGCGTCCCCAGCCCGAAGTCGATCGCGTTCGAGCGATCGCGCTCGAGCGCGCGGACGCCAACGCGCGACGGGTGGGGCTGGACAGGCGCACGTTCCTTCGGTCGAGCTGCGGGGTCGCCACCTCGCTCCTCACCATGAACGAGCTCGGCTGCGGTGGCGGCGGCTACGCGCTTCCGCGAGAGGCGACCCATGAGCCACAGGCTGCGGCCAAGGTGGTCGAGGGCGACGAGCTGGTGTTCGACGTGCAGGTTCACCACGTCTCCACCCAGCGCCGCTGGTGGGACAGCGAGCGTCCGACGCTGGCCGACTTCTTGAAAACGACGCCGCGAGCGTCATGCGGAACCGACGGTCACTGGTCGAGCTGTTTTTCGTCGGACGTGCTCTTCAAAGAGGTGTTCCTCGACTCCGACACCGATATCGCGGTGTTGAGCGCCCTGTGGGGCACAGAGGAAATGAACGCGATCGTCGTCGAGGAGATGGCGTCGACGCGCGAGCGGATGGCCAAGCTCGCGGGGTCGCCGCGCCTCTTGATTCACGGGGCCGTGCGCCCGAAGACCGAGCCGCGCGAGGCCACGCTGGCCGCGATGCACGCGATGGTGGAGAGCTGGAAGATCGCCGCGTGGAAGCTCTACCCGGTGTGGAGCGACGACGGCAAAGGTTACCGCCTCGACGACGAAGAGACCGGCCTATGGGCGATCCGCGAGGGCGTCCGGATGGGCATCCCGATCTTCGCCGTCCACAAGGGCTTGCCCCTCCCCGGGGCAACGAACGCGTTCACGAGCGCGATCGACGTGGGGCCGGCCGCCCACGCCGTGAAGGACGCGACCATCCTCGTCTACCACGCGGGATACCACCCGGATCACGCCGAGGGGGCCTATGACCCCGACGGCGAGTATGGCGTCGACACCCTCATCCGCGGTCTGAAACTGCACGGGATCGGCTCGACGGGAAACGTCTACGCCGAGCTGGGCTCGACGTGGCGCGAGCTGATGAAGAAGCCCGACCAGGCTGCGCACGTCCTCGGCAAGCTCCTCATGCACCTCGGCGAGGATCGCATCCTCTGGGGTACCGATGCGATCTGGTACGGATCGCCTCAGGACCAGATCCAGGCGTTTCGCGCGTTTCAGATCTCGCCGGCTTTCCGCGATATGTATGGCTACCCCCAGCTGACGCCCGCGATCAAGGCCAAGATCCTCGGGCTGAACGCGGCGCGCGTCTACGGCGTCGACGTACCGGCGGCAAAGGCGAAAATGGCCCGCGACGCCGTGAGCCAAACACGCGCCGAGTACGCGAACGAGCCTTCGCCGTCGTTCACAACCTACGGCCCCCGGACACGACGTGAGCTCGGCGATCTCTTGCGCGCCGAACGGGGGCAATGACATAACCGTCGGCGTCGATGATCTCATCGATCGCTTGTCCGCTTCGGGCGTCGATCTCGGGAGGTACGCCCAACAAGTGCGCGATCGTCGCCGCCACGTCGCGCCCGCGCCGCGTCTCGGCGAGCGCGAGAGCGCCGGCACGACGGATGTTCGGACCCGCAGCGGCCAGCCAGCCACGCGCGGACTCGGGGTGCTCGCGCCCATGGTCACGAAAGTTGTCGGCGCGCCCGTGGTCGGTCGTGACGATCACGACGGTCGGAGCGCCCTCCTGGGTCCACGTGCGCGCCAGGTCGTCGACCGCACCGATGAAGGCGTCGGCTCGCTCGAGCGCGCCGAGGTAGCCCGCGTAGTCACCCGCGTGCGCGAGCTCGTCGGTGTCGCCCAGGCTCACGAAGGTGAACCGGGGACGGTTCGCGCCGAGATACGCGAGCGCGAGCGCGGCCGTGTCGCGGTCGGGGCGATAGCTGCCCCATCCCGGCTCGGGGCTCGCCGCTCGCCCACGCAGGTAGAGCGCTTCGGTGAGCGGATCCTCGGCGAGGCGCTCGTGCTGCTCTCCGCCCGTGCGCCCCGCGGACACGACCGCCCGACCGCGGTCGACGGCGCTGATGCGCTCGAGGCTCTGCCACGACGAGAAGAGCGCTGCCCGGCAGCGCTCGGGGCCGGACGCGTCGCACACGCGATCGATGATCGTGCGCGCCGGCGGTGGGCCCGCGCAGTCGTTCTCCTGACAAGTCGCTGTTCGCCCACTGAGGAGCTCCGTGTAGCCCGGCAGCGAGACGTAGTTCGGGCCGCTCGCCACGAACGGCGCTCCCTCTGGCGTGCCGATCAGGACCCCGCGTTCGACGAGGGCGGTGAGGTGAGGGACGAGCTCGGCCGCAGGGCGTTCGGGCACGCCTGCTTCGCGTCCCAGGTCGGGGTCGACACCGGCGAGGAGCTCGTTCGGTCGAACGCCGTCGAGCACCACCAGGATGACATGATCGACCGGGCGCTGGAGCGGCGGGCGCGCGGTGGCGCTCGGGGCGCCCGAGGGCGCACCCGGGCCGAGGAGGGTCGAGCACCCCACCAATACCGCCAACCAAGCACCGGCCCCGGCGATCCGGGCAGAACCGAGGGCAGTCGAAACAGTACGAAGCGTGGACCGGGGCACGTTCCCTCGATCCAGAGCAGGATTCGCGCCGACACTCGGGCTACCGACGAGGCGTGACCGATGCGATGCGCCCGCCGAGGGCAACGCTCGCAGGATCGGCGAAGCGCACGTGCAGATGCGAGGCGTGCCCCCACGCGTGGCGGATCACCCCCTCGCGTGGCTTTCCTTTGACCTGAAACAGCGCGAGACCCTCGGGGTCCTCTTTGGCGACGTGCTCTTTCAAGAGCTCCTGCACGGACCGATCGATGAAGATCATGTCGACGGTGCCGCCGTCGACCAAGGCGCGGACGAGCGCCCACGTGCGCTGGCGGTCGAGGTTCTGCGCGGTCGCGTGCTGGTACCAGGCGGGGCCGTCCAGGTAGTAGTAGCCGAGGTCGGCATCGAGCCCCGACTGATGGCTGCGGTGTGGGCGCAGCCAGCCGCCGCCCTGACGGCTGATGTCGCCGACGTGCAGGCGGGGGGTGTCGGGGAAGCAGCGGCGGACCTGCCGGACCGCGCGCTCGATCGATCGGATGGCGACCTCGGTGCCCCACGGGTGTCCGCCCTCGGTTTGGATCGCCTCGCTCGACACGAGCTCTACGCCGCCGAAGAGGCGCCCGCGCGTGGGCGAGCCGATCGACGCCGAACCGAGGCGCTCGGGGTCGTCGCGCAGGAGGCCGACGAGCTCGGTCTGGGGCGGGAGCTCCAGCGTGCGACGCGGCAGCGGGGGCTCGGGCGGACAGGGGACAGGCTCGAACGGACCGACCGGCACCGACAGCGTCGGGGCGACGACCAGCGTCGCAGCGAACCGATCGAGCGCAGCCTCGTGCGAGCGCATGGTGAGCGATCGCGGGGCCGAGCCCCCGAGGGCCGCGAGCGCGACTCCGAGGACGGCGAGGGAGGTCGTGATGCGGGTGACCTGGCTCCAGCGCACGGGCAGAGAGGCTAGCCCGTCCTGCGCGCGGGCGGGAGAAGTGGTAACAGGCGGGTATGAAGAGTCTGCACCGAGCGGATCTCTACACCTGGTCGACGTTCGATTCGGAGCGGAACGTCGACTTCAACGCCGTCGTGTGGGTGCGGCCCGCAGGCAACATCGTCGTCGACCCGCTGCAGATGTCCGAGCACGACGCGAAGCACCTCGCGTCGCTCGGGGGCGCCCGGCTCATCGTGATCACCAACTCGGACCACGTGCGCGCGGCCCAAGCGCTCCGCGAGGCCACCGGCGCCGAGGTCGCCGGGCCCGCGGCGGAGCGTGAGTCGTTCCCGATTCCCTGCGACCGATGGCTCGCGGACGGCGAGGAGGTCGTGCCCGGCCTCCGCGCGCTCGCCCTCGACGGCTCCAAGACGCCCGGCGAGATCGCGCTCGTGCTCGAAGAGACCACGCTCATCACGGGCGATCTGGTGCGCGCGCACCGCGCCGGCAAGCTGATGATGCTGCCCGATGCGAAGCTCGCCGACCCCGAAGCCGCCCGCCGATCGGTCGCGCGCCTCGCCGCGCTCGAGCGCATCGAGGCCGTGCTCTGCGGAGACGGGTGGAGCGTCTTCGCGGGTGGGCACGCGATGCTGCGCGCGCTCGCCGGTTAACGCTGGCGCGACGCGCGCCCGTGTAGGACGGATCCTCCGTCGTTCTGCGACTTGTGGCCATTAACCTCGATCCTCGCCGCCGGCGGGGCGTGCTGGGTGGCCTCGTCCTCGTGATTTCACCCCCCCGGCCCCCCTCCCCGGTGGTGAGGGC
>CALKVR010000078.1 GCA_938004815.1 uncultured Polyangiaceae bacterium
CATCGTCGGCAGCTTCGGCGGGGCCGCGCTGGCCGGGCGCGTCCCCCAACAGGCGCTGCGCAAGGGGTTCGCGTGGTTCGTGGTCGCCGCGGCCGTCTTCATCCTCGTCCAAGAGGTCCCGAAGGTGCTCGGCGTCACGCAGAACAGCGTCGCCCACTGGGTGGTCATCGCCGCGATCGTCGTCCCCGCTCTCGTGCTCACCGCGGTCGCGGTGGTGCGCGCCGCGCGCAAGCAGCGGTCGGTTTCCCCGCCTGCCCTTGCGGAGGCGACGCCGGGGCGGTAATCGACCCGTCGCGTGCCGCGGGCTACACGGACGGTCCCGAACCCAGATCTGGCCGTCTCGGCGCTCGAGGCGCTCGCCGGCGCGGTGCTCGGCCTCGACCGCGATCTCAAGGTCGTCCACGTCACGAGCGCGGCGCGGCAGCTGCTCGGCATCGACGTCCCGATCGGAACGCTGGCGCCGAAGCTCCTCTGCGGGACCAAGGCGAAGCGACCGATCGCAGAGGCGCTCTCCCAGGGTCGCGCCGTGCAAGCGGTCGTGCCGCACCCCGGCAGCGCAGGCGACCGGCTGATCACGGTGCGGACGGTGGCCATCGGCGCCGACGCCGGCGCTCGCGGGTGGGTGCTGCTCCTCGAGGAGGCGCCGGCGGCCGGGCAAGACGGCGCCGTCCTGTTCCACGGGATGTGGACGCAGGACGCGGCCATGAAGGAGATGTTCCGGATCGTCGAGCGCGTGTCGGCGACCGAGGAGACCATCCTGGTGCGCGGCGAGACAGGCGCCGGCAAGGAGCTCGTCGCCCACGCGATCCACGCGCTCTCGCCGCGCAAGCGAGGGCCGTTCTATGCGATCAACTGCGCCGCGCTGCCGGCCACGCTCCTCGAGAGCGAGCTCTTCGGGCACGCGCGCGGCTCGTTCACGGGCGCCGTCGCCGACGCCGTCGGGCACGTACAAAAGGCCGATGGGGGCACGTTGTTCCTCGACGAGGTGGCGGAGCTGCCGCTCGAGGTCCAAGCAAAGCTGCTCCGCGTTCTCGAGACCCGCATGGTCCTCCCCGTGGGCGGCCGCAAGCCCATCCCCGTCGACGTTCGCTTCGTGTCGGCCACCCATCGCGCGCTCCGGCGCGAGGTCGAGGCGGGGCGGTTCCGCGGTGATCTGATGTATCGCCTGCGAGTCATCCCGATCTTTCTTCCGCCCCTTCGCGCGCGCCCGGGCGACGTGCGGCTCCTCGTACAGAAGCTGGTCGAAGAGGCGCGCGCAAAGAAGCGCACGCGCATCGAGCAGGTGTCACCCGAAGCGATGCGGGTGCTCGAGCGGCACGCGTTTCCAGGCAACGTCCGCGAGCTCAAGAACGTCCTCGCTTACGCGTTCGCGTTGAGCGACGGCCCGCTCCTCTTGCCGACCGATCTGCCGCCCGAGCTGTCGCCCGGCGCCGAAGCCGACGCGGCCGGCGTCGAGGCGCCACGGGAGCTCTCACGCCGGCCGTCCGACCCCGAGGCCGAGCGCATCGTGCGCGCGCTCGAAAAGAGCGGCGGGAGCCGCGAGCGCGCGGCCAAGGTGCTCGGGATGAGCCGCGTGACGCTCTGGCGCCGGATGCGCGCCCTCGGCCTCGCGCCCGAGCGTCAGCCCGCCAGCTCGTCTTGAGCCGCTTCTTCTTCGGGGGTGAGGCGGGCCTCGCCGCCGTGGCCCCGACAGGTCACCACCGGAACCGTCGCGCGGCGCAAGACGAACTCGGCGACGCTGCCCAACAAGACGCTCGCGATCCCTGTCCTGCCGTGGGTCCCCATCACCACCGCGTCGACGCGGAAACGCTCGATCGCCTCCAGGATTCGCTCGCCGACGTCACCGAAGTCGACTTCGCAGCGCACCCGCGACACACGCAGGTCGGCGGCGAGCTCCTCGAGCCTGCGCCTCGCGCCGCGCGCGGTGTACTGGGCGACGGTGATGGGCGCGGGCTCGCCCTCGGGCTTGATCAGCGTGCTCGGCGAGAGCTCGCCGGCGAGGTCGCTGACGTGAAACAACACGATCTCGGCGTTGCATTGGGTCGCGAGCTCGGCGGCCACGCGGGAGGCGCGCGCGCCGAGGTCGGAAAAGTCGTGAGGAACCAGGATTCGCTTGATCATACGGGCCTCTCTTCCAGCCTTATGGCGACTCGACTCGAACGCGGACGTCGATGCCCTTGCGGACGCTCTGCGTCACGACGCAGAAGTCCTCGAACGTGCCTAGACAGCCGGCGAGGGCGGCGTCGTCCTTCGCGAGGGTGGTGCGAAGAACCACGTCTACCTGTCCCACGCGGAGCCGCTTCGTCTCCGTCCGCACGATCTCCATCTCTACCTCGGCCGTGACTTGGGGCGCAGTCGTGCTCGACCGCTTGAGGCAAAACAGCAAGCTCGCCGCGAGACAGTTGCCGATGGCGGCCGCGAGGTACCGCGCCGCGTTCGGTGCGGCGTCACGACCGAGCGGAGCCGGCTCGTCTACGTGCACCGGCGCGTGATGGGGCTTGTCGAAGCGGACGACGTACTCGAACCCGTCGACGGGCTCGATCTGCACCTTGAAACGGTGAACGGTGGACATGCCTCACGATGCCTTTGCAACCCCCGGGCCTCGACGTCGGACGCCAAAGACGCGACAAACGTCTCGTCGACACCGGCCGTGACGCGCACCGCTTGCGCTGCCGCGAACTTGGCGCGGCTTCGCGCTCCTCGGCTTCTCCGAGATGGGCCGCGAGTGACTACCGCGGCAGCGCGAGCTGCCCCTGACGCGCGTAGTCGATCGCCTCGCCGAGCACCCTGGCCGCCTCCTGCGGGGCGTGAAAGCCCATGCTGTTCTCCGAGGAGACGAAATCGAGCCGCCACTGTGCCCGACGTTGCAGGGCCCGCGCGTCCTCGAGCTCGGCCGCCGAGGCGCCGGCAGCTTTGGCGACCCCGATGGCGTCGATCAGGTCGACGATCGCCGCGCCGCCCCGCTGGAGCAGGTCGTGGTTGCGCGTCTGAATGGTGTCGACGCGGGCCAAGAGCTCGGCCTCGCCAGCGCGGTGGCAGCTCTGACAGGCGCGGTTCACGTTGAGCAACGGGCTTCGCACCCAGTGGTCGCTCACCTTGGTCGCACCCTCACGCATGTAGGGCATGTGACAATCCGAGCACGAGACGCCGCTCCGCGCGTGGACGCCCTGGCTCCACATCTCGAACTCCGGGTGCTGTGCCTTCAGCACTTTGGCGCCGGTCTCGGCGTGCTCGTAGTCGTAGAAGTCCTCGCCGTCGGGGAACGCGGTCGAGTCCCAATAGGATTCGATATCCGTCGCGGTGAGCCCCTGCCCCCAGGGAAACGTGAGGGGCATCTTCGTCGAGCAGTAGTACTCGACGTGGCACTGACCGCAGACGAACGACCGCAGCTCGTTGCGGGTCGCGTCGACGTTGGGGTCGTACGGTTTCCCCCGATCACCAGCGCGCCATGTTTCGATGGACGAGAACGCAGGGGCGGGGGCGCTCGACGCCGCGAACGCCTGAATGCCCTTTAGAAACCCAGGCCGCGTCACCCGCAGCGCCATCGTCGCGGGCTCGTGACAGTCGACGCAACTGACGGGGTGCGCATGGCCGGACTCGTGCAACTTGGCGTTCAGCTCCTTGTAGGGGTACTTGAAGCTCTCTTCGAAGCCGCGCATCGCATCGCCGCCGCCCAGCTCACGGTAGAGCGGCATGATCGACGCGTGGCAGTGGAGGCACGAGCCCGACTGAGGCTTGTCGAGACGCTTGGTCGCCTCCTGGTCGCTGAGCATGTGCGCGTGGCCGCGCCTATCCCGGTAGTCGATCGAGAACGCGTAGCCGAGGAACATCCGCTTGAGCCAGGGCTCACGCTCGATCTTCTCTTCGGGCAGCGCCTCGCTGCCGGCGTGCCCGCCGAACCGCGTCTTGGTCGGCAGGGCGGTGCGCTTGTAACCGTCGTACTGGGCCGGCCAGTTCTGCCCCCACTTGGCGGCGTCGGTGTCGTTCTCGCCCACCTCGACGACGCGCACCCACGGGTTTCGCTCTTCGACCTTCTTCTGAAAGATGTCGGTGAGCAGCGCCGTCACCGCCGCAGAAGCGATGGCGACGACGATGACGACGGTCGCAAGGCCTGCGCGCCGGTTCCAGAAGGGCGCGTTCGGGGGAGCGGAGGGTCGGAGAGAAGACGGGTCGGGCATGGTGTCAGTGGTTCCAATCGTCGTCCTGGTAACGGCCCCCGAGGCGCGCGGCTTCACCGTGTCCGACGCCGGCGTGGCATCGGACGCAGCGGAAGCTCTCGTCGCCGGTCGCGTGCGCGCCCCCCATCTCGGCGATCAGGTCGGCGTGGCACCGCTCGCAGTTGGCCTGGAGGATCTCGGAGCCTCGCTCCTGGACGAAGATCGGCTCGGCAAAGGTCCCCGCCGTGAACTCTTTGGCGTGCCGGTAACCGTTCTCGGCCTTGGCCAGGTATTTGGGGATCGTGTCGTGCGGCAGGTGGCAATCGATGCAGACCGCCTGTTCGCGATGGCTGGAACGCTGCCAGGCATCGTACTGCGGGCGCATGATGTGACAGTTCACGCACGCGGACGGGTCGGTGCTGAAGTACGAGAAGCCCTCGGCGTACTGGAACGTGAAGGCGCCAGTCCCGCCGAGCACGCCGCAGCCGATCGCCACTGCGAGCGCGAGGACGCGACGGTTCGGGAGCCAGGCGGGAGACGACACGAAACGCAGCCCTTGCGAACCGCGTGCCGCAGATTTCGCGCCGAGAACCCGTAGTTGCGACGGCAGAAGCTTCGCGACGCGCAAACCGTGCGCAGCTACCCGCGCTCGAACTGCGCCGGGGCGGCCAAGTACGCCTTGAACGGCGCGAGCAGCTTGCTGATGTGCCAGCCGTCGGCGTAGCGGTGGTCGATCGTCGCGCAGATCGGGAGCATCGGCCTCACGACCACGTTCCCGCCCGACGTGTCTCCGCAGAACGTCCTCGTCGGGGTCGACGGAGTCGCGCGGATCGCGGACTTCGGCGTCGCCAAGTGGTCCGAGGCGACCGCCGTCACCCAGGCGGGGGTAAAGGGCAAGTTCGCGTACATGGCGCCGGAGTACATTCGGACGCGAAAGGCCGACCGCCGCGCCGATGTGTTCGCGCTCGGCGTTCTCACATGGGAGGCGCTCTCTGGCCGGCGCCTCTTCCGGGGCGAGGGCGAGCTCGAGTCGATGCAGCTCGTGCTCGAGCACACGCCCGAGCAGCTGTCCGCGGTGCGCCCCTCGCTCCCTCGCGAGCTCGACGCCCCGATCGCGCGCGCGCTCAGCAAAGACCCCGCCGAGCGGTATTCGAGCGTCGGGGAATTCGCTCGCGATCTCGAGGCCTCGGCGCGTGCGGCCGGCATCGACCCGTCGGGCGAGGCGGTAACCAGGGTGGTCCACGACCTCTACGGTGATGTCCTCGCGGCTCGCCGGCTCCTCTTGCGCGACATGTTGCGCGCCTCGGGGGAGCCGTCGAGCGACGCGCGCGCGCTGGTCGGCGCGCCGTCCGAAGACCAGGTGACGGCGAGCGCATGGGGGCCGGTCACGATCTCGGACGCGCGGACGGTCCCGCGAGCCGCGGCGGCCGTGGTCCTCGCGCCGCCATCCGACCCACCGCGACCCAGGTCGACGGCCAGGCTCGGATGGGCGCTGGCGGGGCTCGCCGCAACATCGGCGCTCGTCGTCATGACGATGACGATGTGGTCATCCGAAGAGCCATCGCGCCCGGCGGTTGCAGCTCCCCTGGCGCTGACCCCTTCGAGCGCCGTGTCCGCTGCGGCCGCGTCCGTATCCGCGATGACCGAAGACGCCGCGCTCGGGTCGGCGGTATCGGTCACGCATCCCCCAGACCCTGCCCCGCCGCGCCGGCCGCCCACCCGACCAGCAGCGGTGCCGTCTGCGGAGCGCGCCAAGAAGCCGGGCCGACCGGAGCTCGGTTACTGAACGGGCTGCCGAAGAAGGCCGCATCGCTGTGCTGGATGAGGGCTCGGGCGCCGAGATTGCGTCCCGCGCAGGAGCCGCACCCGAACGAGAGGCGAGCGAAGAAGCACGCGAACAAATCGCGAGCTCTGCACGGGCCCGGAGCTTGCTCCTTGTCGGGACGGAGGTATCGAACAATGAGACCGAACGTAGGGGCCGTCGATCGGATCGCGCGTCTGGTGATTGGGGTCGGGCTCGTCGTCGCGGCCGTCATCGGGGCCCAATTCTGGCTGGCGGCCGTAGCGAGCGTGCTGATCGTGACTGCGCTGATCTCTTTCTGTCCGCTCTATCATCTGGTGGGGATTCGAACCTGCCCGAACGACGCCTGACGTCACCGGTCGGTCTCACGGCTCGAGCTCCCCCGAGGGCGAGATGGATGCACTCCTCCCCGCCGAGATGGCCGAAAAGGCTGAGCAGATCGGCGTGCGCAAGGCCCAGATGCCGCCGCTGCGTACGTTCGTCCTGGCCGTCCTGGCCGGCTCGTTCATCGCGCTCGGCGGTGTGTTCTCGACCACGGTGACCGCAGGCAGCGGCGCGCTGCCCTATGGAATCGTGCGGCTCCTCGCTGGCGTCGTGTTCAGCCTCGGGCTCATCCTCGTGGTCGTCGGCGGCGCCGAGCTGTTCACCGGCAACAATCTGATCGTCATGGCCTGGGCGAGCCGGAGGGTGAGCACCGGGCAGCTCCTCACCAACTGGGCGGTCGTCTACCTGGGCAACTTCGTGGGCGCGGTCGCGACGGCGGGCATGATGTTCCTCACGGGGCAGTACGCTTTTGGACGCGGGGCGGTCGGCATCGCCGCGCTCGGCGTCGCGGAGACCAAGCTGACCTACGGGTCTCTGCAAGCCGTGTCGCTCGGTGTGATGTGCAACGCGCTCGTCTGTCTGGCGGTCTGGCTCAGCTACAGCGCGCGGTCCACCACGGACCGCATCCTCGCCATCGTCCCCCCGATCGCGGCGTTCGTCGGCGCCGGCTTCGAGCACAGCGTCGCGAACATGTACTTCATCCCGCTCGCGCTCTTCATCAAGGCGTGGGCGCCGCCCGCTTTCTGGGCCCAGACCGGCAGGGGCCCCGACGACTACGCGGGCCTGACACCGGCGGGCTTCGTCTCGAACGGGGGCGTCTACTGGTTCGTCTACCTTCGCGGTCGGGCCGAGAGCCGTCCGGGAGCACCATGATTAGACTGTCGGGTTGGCGACGCATCGCGGACGCCATGTGGCACGCCCCGGATGACCCCCAGATCTACGGGTCGTTCGAGGTCGACGCGAGCGCGCTGCGCGCCTACCTGGCGTCGCTGCGCCAGCGCGGCGACCGCGTGACGGTTACCCATGTCGTGGGCAAAGCGCTCGCGCACAGCCTCCGCGCGGTGCCCGAGATCAACGTGCGCCTGGTCGGCGGCTACGCGATCCCG
>CALKVR010000079.1 GCA_938004815.1 uncultured Polyangiaceae bacterium
GCACCACAACATGACCGGCATCGCCAGCGCCGCGACCGCGGTGGTGATCGGCTACGTTGCCGACGCGACCAGCACGATCCGAGTCGGGTCAGGCGGCGTGATGTTGCCGAATCACGCGCCACTCGTTATCGCCGAGCAATTCGGCACGCTGGAGTCGCTTTTCCCCGGCCGGGTCGATTTGGGGCTAGGCCGCGCGCCCGGCTCTGACCAGCGCGTCGCGAACGGTCTCGGACGCGGCGCGCGCGATCTCGGACGCGTCGACCTCGATGCGCGCGATCGCCTGCTCGGGCGATGCGCCCGCGTCACCGATCGGGTGGTAGCGAACGCGCACGCGCTTGAAGCCGAGAATGCGCAGAGACGCCTCGAGCCCGCCGATGCGCGTCAGCCGCTCGCGGGTCACGCGCGTCCCGAACGGGAGCCGGCTCGACAGGCAAGCCGCCGCGGGCTTGTCCCAGACCTCGAGGCCGAGGGCCTGCGCGCACGCTCGAACGTCGGCCTTGTCGAACCCGAGCTCGACGAGCGGGCTCCGCACGCCCGCTCGCGTCGCCGCCTCGAGGCCGGGGCGATAGTCGCCGAGATCGTCGGTGTTGGTCCCGTTCACGACGTGACCGAGCCCCCACTCGATCTGCTTGCGAGCCGCGATACGGTAGAGCTCGGACTTGCAGTGAAAGCAGCGGTCGGGCCCGTTCGCCTGGTAGTCGGGGTCGTCGATCTCGCTCGAGTCCACGAGGCGGTGGTCCGCGCCGATCTGGGCGGCGATCGCGCGGGCGTCGTCGAGCTCGGACGCTGCCAGGCTCGGCGAGACCGCCGTCATGCCGATCGCTCGGCTGTTCAGTGCGCGGTGCGCGGCGGCCAGCACGAGGGCGCTGTCGACGCCCCCCGAATAGCAGACCAGGACGCTACCGAGCCGCTCGAGGTGATCGAGCAGGAGGCGGACCTTGTCGGAGCCGGACACCCCCTTCGGCTAGCACGATCCCGAAGGCGGCGCCCTCGGGATCACCCCCTCGCGCCAGCGAGGGGGGAGGGGGGTGAAAGGGCGGCACCCTCCTCAGCCAGCACGACGACGCTGGCTGTATTTCCTCTTCGTTAGCCGTCGACCTCGTGGACCTTGAACCCGCTCACGATCTCGCTGCGCTCCAGAGCGCGCTGGATCCACTGCGAATCTCGCTTGTTGATGGCGATGAGGCGCACGTTCGGCCCCATGTCGGGCAGGCCCCCGAACCCGACCGCCTTGGCTTCGGCGACGGTCATCACCTGCGCCTTTGTTTCCTTGATGATCTCGGGAGAAAGCAGGCCGGAATGATCCATTCCGGGCACCAGGTGGACCTCGAAAACCGTCAGCATCTCGCCATGGTCGCAAGCCGGCGGCGGTCCGCGCAAGCCCGAGGGCCCCTGTTACTTGCGGCCATGCCCCAGATTCAGTCACGATCAGGTCAACGATGGATCCGAAGAAACATGGTGGCGGCGCCCCCCTCCTCGCCACCCTCGCCGTGACGTTGACCGCGAGCTGCACCGACACCCGGCTGCCGCCCAACCCCGTGCCCCCGCCGGAGGTGCGTCGAGACCTGCCCGGCTGGTTCGACGCGAACGCCCGATGGGACCCGCGCGCAGGTGACAGCCGGGTCTACATCGAGGGCAAGATCGTCTTCGACACCAACAAGGCCACGATCAAGCCAGAGAGCGAGCGCGTGCTCCAGCAGCTGCTCGCGTTCCTCAGGGAGCGGCCCGACGTGACGCGCTTGCGCGTCGAGGGGCACACCGACAACCGCGCGTCCGACGAGTACAACCAGGAGCTCAGCGCTCGCCGGTCGCTCGCCGTCTGCGACTGGCTGGTCGACCGCGGCGTCGACCACCTGCGCCTCGTCGCCGCCGGCTACGGCGAGGGCAAGCCCATCGCGCCGAACGAGCTCCGCGACGGGATGGCCGAGAACCGGCGCACCGAGTTCCACGTGATGGAAGTGAACGGCCGGCCCTTCGGCCCCTCTGGCGCGCTGAACGGCGGCATGGTGCTGACGGTACTGTCAGCCGAGGAGCGCGAGCGCCTGAGGAACCCGCCCAAGGTCGAGGTGGTCAAGGTCGACTTCAAGAAAGAGGGCAACGTCATCAAAGAGGAGCGGTACAAGCCGCCGCGCCGCGACGAGAACGTGCAAAAGGCGCGAAACGTCGACGAGGCCCCCTCCAAAGAGGCGCCGCCCCAGGACCCGAAAAAGAAGAAGAAGCCCCCGGCGGAGGACGACGCCGAGGGCGAAGCGCCGAAGCCGTAGCCTGCGAGGGAACTTTCGGGCCGCTCGCCTGTCGGTGGCCCACGGAGGTCTCCGTGGCGCCTACC
>CALKVR010000080.1 GCA_938004815.1 uncultured Polyangiaceae bacterium
GCGCCCTACGCCGACCTGATCTGGTGCGAGACGCAGACGCCCAACCTCGAAGAGGCCCGCCGCTTCGCCGAGGGCGTGCACAAGCACTTCCCCGGCAAGCTGCTCGCGTACAACTGCTCGCCCTCGTTCAACTGGAAAAAGCACCTCGACGACGCCACCATCGCCAAGTTCCAGCGTGAGCTGGGGGCGATGGGGTACAAGTTCCAGTTCGTCACGCTCGCCGGGTTCCACTCGCTGAACCACGGCATGTTCGAGCTCGCGCACGAGTACAAGAAGCACGGCATGGCCGCCTACTCACGCCTCCAGCAGGCCGAGTTCGGCGCCGAGCCGATTGGGTACACCGCCACCCGGCACCAGCGTGAGGTGGGCACCGGCTACTTCGATCAGGTCGCTCAGGTGATCTCGGGCGGCGAGGCCTCGACCTTGGCGCTGCACGGCTCGACCGAGCAAGCGCAGTTCTAGGGATAGTTTTCGGCCTCGTCTCGGTCAGGCGCCCGATCGTCGTCCGTCGCTCGGCTGGTCATGCGAACCGACATGGCCAAAGTCATCGTCGAGCGCCCGAGGCTCTCACGCCCCCCGCGAGGGAAGGGCTCACCATACCCTCGAGGCAGGCTCAAGACCATCTTCGAGCGCGACCTGGAGGGGGCGCCATCGAAGCTCGGCATGGGGTTCCCTCACGCCGAGAAGTGGTTGAACGAGAACCTCGCGCCGCTCCGTCGGTTCGTGATGGGCAAGGTCGGCCGCCGCTGGGACTTGGTCCGCGCCGAGATCTCGGCCCACGTCCGCCGCACCAGCGCGGTTCAAGCGCATGTCTTCGAGCACCTGGGCGACATGGTGATCGAGAACGTCGAGATGGTCGACGGGCGCCCCCACATGCGCCGCTGGGGAAAGCTCGAGCCGATCGCCGGCCGCCGCCACAAAGACACGCTCTGGGTCTGTCCGCGCACCGGCCGCCTCCGCCCTGCGCCGCCGGTCCAGAAGCCGAAGCCGCGCTTTGGTCGCTGGGTGTGCCTCGGTCCGGTCGGGGAGCTGCGAGAGATCGACGGGCGCTGGATGCACGTCACGCTCGCGCCGATCCGGTCCGAGGCGTCGGTGGACGGCCTCTACGACGTCTTGCTCGGGGAGCGCCTTTCGACCGCCCGTCACTTCGACCACCGCCGAACGTTCCACAAGCTCTTCGGTCGATCGAACGCCGTCGCCGTCGCGATCCGCGAGCCCGGCCGTCGAGAGCTCGCGCTGATCGAGAAGCGTTTCAGGTCCGCGCGCGGATCTTGATCGCTTGCCTCAGGCGCCGGCGAGCTGGCCGCGGAAGAACGCGTTCACCTGCGGATCGTTGAAGCGCTCGTAGTCGATGACGAACGGTTTGAGCTGGGTGACGCCGGCGCGGTGCTTGACGGTCAGCGCCATCGGCGTCACCTCGCGGTAGTTCGAGTCGGCCGGCAGATCGTCGTTCGTCTTGCCGCCGGCCGAGAACAAGTTGAGCAGGCGCGCGTCGGGGTCGCTCCATATCTCTTTGAACCCCTCGACCACGCGCTCGTGCCCGCGGATCATCGTGGTGCAGCCGATCTTGTGCATGAAACGCTGGAACTGCCGCCGCCCGAACGCGAAACGCGCCGACTGTTTCTGCAGCTCGAGGGGCACGATCTCGGCGTGGGTGGGGTCGCTCCAGAGCATCTGGAAGCGCATGTCGTAGTCGTTGAGCGAGTCGAGCCCCAGGTACTTCTCCTCGAACGTGTCGTCGCGCGGGATGCCGGCGTGCACGAAGAACAGCTTGTCGAACACGAACATGTTCGGCAGGGCCTCGAAGAGGCGCATGTACTCGGCGAAGAGCTCCTCGGAGGCGATGGGCTTGAGCTCGGTCATCGCCTCGCTCGGCTTGACCGCGCCGTAGATGCGGCCGTTGAGCTCGACGTAGTACTCGTGGTTGCCGCGGAGCGGCACCACGTGATCGGGCACCGCCAGGTACAGCTGCAGCACGGTGCGGAGGATACCGTTGTAGCTGAACCGGCCGCGGTCGATGTAGTCGCCGAGCAGCACGAGGAGCATGTTCGGCTCGGTGTCGGGGCTGTCGTGGTAACGCTGCACCTTCTCGAAGAAGTCGGCCTGGAGCAGCGCCGCTTTGAGACACGAGTAGCAGCCGTGCAGATCGCCGAGGACGAGCAGCTCGTAGTCTTTGCCCCGCGGGTGGTGAACCCAGACGTGGCCGTCGAGGAACGGCGGGTCGTCGGCGAAATCACCGAACGTGTGACCGAGCGCCAGCTTGCCACGGCCCTTGCCGCGGTGATCGGACAGGCGCTGCTGCACCTTGCGAATGACCTCGAGGTCTTGCTCGGCCTGCTTGGCGAACGTCTCCTTGTCGGTCGCGTAGTTCCACTCGGTGCGTGAAAAGAACGGATGATCCGGCTTCTGCACGGGCAGCTTGGCCGCCCCCTCGATGACGATGGAGCCCTCCTCCACCATCTCGAAGTCGTCCTCGCGGATCGAGAGCGGGGCGTCCAACAGGTGGAGCATCTCGTCGCGCAGCTTCTCCTCGGCCGCGTCGACCTTGCCGTCGGCGGCGATCAGCTCTTCGGCCGTCGCGAGCAGACCCTTGCGGCCCTCGTCGTCGAACTCTTGAAAGAGCTCGAAGCACCGGAGCTTCAAGCGCGAGAGCGCGAAGCTCGACGCGTCTTCACCATCGGCGACGGGCTCGGCGAGGTTCTCTTTGATCTCGTCGTCGATCCCCTCGGCGACCTCACGAAAGTGCTCCGTCCATTTGTCGACCAGCTCACCCCGGAGCGCGGGGTCGGCGTCGGGCATCGCCTGCGCTGCGCGTGCCCCCACGAGGCGACCGATGTACTCGCGCAAGAAGCCCTTTTCGGCCTTGTCGAAGTCGCCGTCGACGTGGCCGAACGCGGTCAGGTAGTAGATGATCGCGTGCATCTGCCGCTCGGCGATCTTGGGGTCTTGGCTGAACGTGAGCATGAGGGCTGGCGAAGCATACAGGACCAGGTCGGAGGCCCGCGAGGCCCCCGACCCGCCCGTCACCCCTACTTCTTCGCGAGCGTCTTGCAGGCCTCTTTGAGCTCGTTCGCCTCGGCCTCGGTCTCGCGCGGCGAGACCGTGTAGCAGGTGAAGTCCTTGCCATCGACCTTCATGACGATCGAAAAGGCGTACATCTTGGAGCTCTCGGTCGCCGACGTCCACTCGAGCGCGTCGGCCGTGTCGACCGAATAGGTGATCGTCGTCTTGGCGATCTCGGCGCCCTTCTTGTGGCCGTCCTTCATCTCCTTGAAGTTCGGCTTGCCCGCCTTGAACGCGAGGTCGAACGAGCCGGGGCCGCGGACCTTCTTGGTCACGATGCGAACACCGCCCAGGTCCTCCATGACGTCGGCGTCGGCCGGGCCCTTGGCCACCCACCCCTTGAACGCCTCGACCTTGGAGAGATCTTTCTCGACCATCTCGACCTTGGGGGCCTCTGCGCTCGCGGCCGCCGAGGGCTTGGCAGAGGCGGCAGCGCCAGACTTGGCAGGCGCGGCCGCGCTACCGGCCGGCTTGGCCGAGCCAGAGGCGGCACCGCCGCCGGCGTCCGGACCGCAAGCGAGGAGGAGCGCCGTACCGAGGAGCAACGTAGGGATTCGGAGGTTGGTCATGCGGCGCTCGTATCCTGAGCCGCGGCGATCCTCAACGCCAATCCGAGGGGCACCTCCAGGCGCACGGCGGGCGAGCGATCAACGGAGCCGCGAGGTCGACGGCGCGCCGTAGGCGCCTGCGCCGGGAGCCGGCGCGGGAGCGACGTCGTGCGGCAGCGTCCCGCGCGGCGAGCGCAGGTACACGAACGGGGTCGCGTAGACGAAGTTCGAGACACGCGAGGTGTACACGTCCGCGTAGCGCTCGATCTGGCGGGCGTAGTGGCTCTTGTCGTTGCCGGCCCACATGAGCGGGCCCCAGCTCGAGTTGCCGATTTCGGACGCGCGCCGCGCGAGGGGCGCGATCTCTTCGTCCAACGTCGCGATGCGCTGCCGGAGCGACGCGACCTCGGCGACGAGGCCCTGCTCGTCGAGCGCCTCGCCGGGCACGCCGTAACCCGCTCGGAGCCGCGTGAGCAACAGCCGCTTGAAGCAATGCTCACGCTCGACCGCCTCTTTCTCGGCCATCCGGCCGCCGAGCTCCGAGACCTCGCGCTGGGCCGCGTCGGCCGCGACGACCTCGTCTTCGAGCTCGCGCACCACGAGGGCGGTGCGCCAGCGGAGCACGTTCTTCGACACGTGGACGTCGCCGAAGATGTGGTCGCCCACGTAGAGGATCTCGTCGCCGGACACCCCCAGGAATTTCTCGACGTCGGTCGCGCTGCCGCCCCAGTAGGCCTTGCCCTTGCGCAGGCTGCCGATCGTGGGGCGCAGCAGGCCGTCTTCGCTCGCGACCTCCAAGAACGGCGCGCGACCGACGAAGAACCCCGGCTTCTGAGCGGCGACGATCACCACGTCGAAGAGATCGCGCCACGTGCGCCCCGCCGGCATGAACCGGTCGAACGCGTACGTCATCATCGCGACGGTGTAGTCCCACTCGGAGTTCGTGATGAGCATGAGCTGCTTGCCCGCGCTCTTCTGATCGAGGAGCGCGAGCGCGGTGTCGCCGTCGAGCTCGACGAAGCGCTCGGGGTCGGCCACGATCTCGGCCTTCAGCTGCCCCTCCATATGGGTGAGGTCGATGTGCTTGCGCGTGATCTCGTAGCAGTCCGAGTACGAGTGCGTGCCCGCGAGCTTTCCTGCGTCGTAGAGGTCGACGAGCTGCGAGAACATGTACGCCTCGGACAGCGAGAAGAGCGTGTTGAGGAAGATCCAGCGCGGCTCGGAGAGATCGATCACCTCGCGCGCATAGGTCTGCCGCAGCTCTTCGAAGCCGAGCGGCTTCGTGCCGTGGAACGCGCGCTTGACGTACCCGAAGCGGTTCGCCTTCACGACGTTGCCGAGCTCTTTGTCGATGATGAGCCCCCGCAGGATCGCCTTGGGGTCGAACTTGAGCTGCGCCACCGGAAAGCCGAGAGCCACGAGGCGGGCCTTCAGGTGCTCGTAGGCGCGCTCTTCCCACGCCTCGATGTTGTAGTGGACCAGCGTGTAGTCCATGTCGTAGCCGATCGCTTTGATCGCCCGCATGTTGAGGGTGCGGTTGCAGAACAAGCCGCGCTCGCGCGGGCCTGCGATCGGCGTCTCGGTCGTCATCGACCGCGCAGACTACAACACTCCCCGAGCTACAAGACCTCGAACTCGGTCCGCGCCAGCTCCTTGCCGCTGCGGGTGCGGACGATTGCCGTCCACGTCCCCGCCTCGTCGAACGCGCGCGAGAAGCCCCAGGTTCGCCAGGTCGGCGACCGCCCCACCGACAGCTCGATGTTGCCGCGCTCGGCCTTGTCGCTCGGCGGGTCGAAGCTCACCACGATGTCGGCCTCGTCACCGGGGTTCTCGACCTCGACGAACGCGTAGAGCTTCTCGAACGCGCCCTTCGTGAACGACGTCGCCTCGCCCGACGGGCGACGGGTGCCCCGGTCGACGCCGGTGGAGATCACGAGGCGCTTGACGGTCAGGGCCGAGCCATCCGCCTTCGCCTTGTCGCTGCTCCTCTTTACCGGCTGGACTGCCGCCTTGGCCGCGTCGGCCTTCGCGAGCAGCGCCGGGGTCGCCGCCGGCGCATCGGCGACCGTGACGGCGGGGGGCGCCACGCAGCCGGTCGCGACGGGCACCTGAACGACGCGAATCTCACCCTCGTTCGCCTTCTGCTTGCAGGCGGGCAAGATCGAGAGGAGAGCGGCCGCGGTCAGCATCGAGAGAGTGCGCTTGGTCATGTCTCCCCCCATCGCAAAGCCCAGACCACCTCGGCCCACCTGGGATCCTGGCGCGAAGCGGGGTGCCGGCCGGGCGCGGGTGTGTTCGGCAGAGGACGCCCCTGTGGGGAAGGCTCCACCCCGGAGGGATTTTGGGTACGCTCCGCCCCTGATGCGAACGTGGATCTTCCTTTTGGTTGTCGGGCTTTCCGCCTGCGGCGACGACGGCGACGGAGCCTCCTCGGGAGGTGCGGGCAACGCGGGCTCCAGCAGCAGCGGAGGTGACGGCAAGGTCCGCCCGCCCAAGAACGGCGTGGCCATGAGCGAGGACGCGGCGTGTCAGGCGCTCCGCAACGCCCTCGCGGCCCAGCAGCAGGCCATCCAGGGCTGCGTCATGACGCTCCGCACCTGCCCCAGCCTCGTCCAGATCATCGGCGGCGAGCCCTGCCTCCAGTACGACCAGGGGACGGTCCAGGGCTGCGTCGCTCACTACCAGGCCGCGACCGACTGCGAAGATCTGAAGAAGCGCAACGACGAGTGCGTCTTCGAGGCGATCGCGGGGTCCGCGCCAGGCGGCTGCCCGTGATGCCGACGCGCATCCTGCCCCGCTTCGACTTCCGCGTGGAGATCGCGGCCGAGTCGGTCACGGGCAAGGTGCGAGAAAAGAACGAAGACGCCCTCCTCGTCGCGCCCGAGCTCGCCCTCTTCGGGGTGGCCGACGGCATGGGCGGCCTCGACTCGGGCGAGCACGCGAGTCGGACGGCGATCGAGGTCGCGCGAGCTTATCTTTCGACCAAGGAGGCGACCCGAAAGCTCGAAGAGTTCTGCCGCACGCCGACGCTCGAGGTCCGGCGGAGCGTCTTCGAGCTTCTCCGGGGTGCCTGTGAGGCCGCGCACGACAAGCTCACCCGAGAGCAAGAGGCGCGCGCCGAGCGCATGGGGACCACGCTCGATCTCTGCCTCTTCGCGCGCGACAAGGCGTTCGTCGCCCACGTCGGCGATGGTCGAGTCTTTCTCGCGCGGTCCAAGGCCGTGCTCCAGATCACCGAAGACCACCTCGTCCACGATCCGCAGAGCATTCGCCGGCCGGGCTCCGCAGGCCGCGTCCCCCGCCCGCTCGCGAGCGGGGTCGGCCTCCCGGTCCCGCTGCGCGTGGACGTGTTCCCGGTCGATCTCCGTCGCAACGACACGATCGTGCTCGCCACCGACGGCGCGTACGGCCCGTTCGAGGGCGAGGCCGCGATCTCCCACGCGTGTCGCGGCGCGCCGCGCGCGATCTGCGACACGTTCGTGAAGAACTCGCTGCAGAAGGGCGGGCGCGACAACGCCTCGCTCGTCGTGATCCGCGTCGACGAGCGCTTCCTCCAGCGCGCCGACGAGCGCGGCGCGATCGACGCCGGGCAGGTCCGCGACTGCCCGCTCTTCGAGGGGCTCTCTCCCTCGAGCGTGCTCAACGCCTTGGCCGGCGGGATCGAGGTCGAGCTCGAGGCGGGCGCGGTCGTCCCGTCGTTCGACGCGGGCGATCACTGCGCCTACGTCGTGCTCGACGGCCTCGTGCGAACCGAGGGCGGCACCACCCTCGGCGCGCCCGCGGTGCTCTTCCCCGAGTCGCTCGTCGGGGTCGACCACCGCACCAAGGGCGTCACCGTCGTGCAGCGGCTCCGCACCCTCCGCATTCGTCGCGACGACTTCCGCGAGATTTGCGCGCACGATCCGGTCCTGGGGATGGCGCTGTACGAGAGACTGGCGACGCACATCGCGAGGACGATCCCCTAATCGGCATCGGCATCGGCATCGAGCTCGGCATCGGCATCGGCATCGGCATCGGCATCGGCATCGAGCTCGGCATCGGCATCGGCATCGAGCTCGGCAT
>CALKVR010000081.1 GCA_938004815.1 uncultured Polyangiaceae bacterium
CGCTCGATTCGATCGTCGTGGGCGAGCCGCAGATCTTGGGCCAGCTGAAAGACGCCTTTTCGATCGCCGCCAAGCACGGCAGCGTCGGCCCCACCCTGAGCCGGGCGCTTCACCGCGCCTTGCACGTCGGCAAGCGGGTTCGCACCGAGACGCTGATCGGCCAAGGGCAGGTCTCGGTCTCGAGCGTGGCGGTCGATCTCGCCGGCCAGATCTTCGGCGACCTCGAAGGCCGCGTCGCCCTGCTGGTGGGCGCAGGCGAGATGGCCGAGGCTGCCGCCAAGCTGCTCGGCAAGCAGGGCGCCCGCGTCGTCGTCGTCAACCGCAGCCGCGAGCGCGCCGAACGTCTGGCCGCCGACGTCGGCGGCGAGCCGCGAGACTGGGGCGAGCTCAACTGGTGCTTGATCGACGCGGACATCGTCATCACGTCGACGTCGAGCCCCACGTTCGTGGTGACGCTCGACACGCTCAAGACGGTCCGCAAAGCGCGCCGTGGTAGGAGCCTGTTTTTCATCGACATCGCGGTCCCGCGCAACGTCGATCCCGCCGCCTCCAAGCTCGACGGCGTCTACCTCTACGACATCGACAACCTCGAGGACGCGGTCGCCGGCTCGCTCGCAGGGCGCGCCAGCGAGGCCGAGCGCGCCGAGTCGATGGTCGAGGACGAGCTGCGCGCGTTCGAGACCAAGGCGACCGAGCTGGCGCTCAACCCTGTCGTCGTCGGCTTGCGGGCGCGGGTGCGCGCGACCCTGGTCGCCGAGCTCGAGCGCAGCTTGTCGACGAAGCTCAAGCACCTCGGGGGCGTCGAGCGCGAAGCGCTGAGCGCGATGCTGGACGCGGCGACGAACAAGCTCTGTCACCGGCCGACGACGCGGCTCCGCGCCATCGCTCAAGACCCGCGCGCCGACGACTACGTCGAGATCCTCCGCGATCTCTTCGATCTGCCCGAGTCGATCGGCGAGCCCGAGCCGGTCGAGAGCGCGCCCGGCGGCGTGGAGGCGGTAACGGTGGCGGGGAGAGAGACGCGGTCGATTCGATGAGGCTCACCCTGGCAACTCGAAAGTCCAAGCTCGCGCTGGCGCAATCGCGCGCCTTCGCCGAGCGGCTCCGCGCCGCGCACGACGGGCTCGAGGTCACCGAGCTACAGCTCACCACGAGCGGCGACCGATTCGCCCAAGAGCGGCTGCAGGACATCGGCGGCAAGGGCCTCTTCGTGAAGGAGCTCGAAGAGGCGCTCTACGACGGCCGCGCCGACTTCGCGGTGCACTCGATCAAGGACGTCCCCGCCGCGCTCGCGCCTGGCCTCGCGCTCGGCTGCATCCCCGAGCGCGAGGACCCACGCGACGTGCTCGTGAGCAAAGGCGATCGCCGCCTCGCCGAGCTGCCCGCGGGCGCGCGCGTCGGCACGTCGAGCATGCGCCGCGCCCTCTCGCTCACCGCAGCCCGGTCCGATCTCGAAATCGTGGCGTTGCGCGGCAACGTCGACACGCGCATGAAAAAGGTCGAAGACGGCGAGCTCGACGCGGTCGTCCTCGCCCTGGCCGGCCTCCGCCGCCTCGGCCTCGCCGATCGAGCATCCGAGACATTGAGCGTCGAGGTCTCGCTCCCCGCCGTCGGGCAGGGTGCGCTCGGGATCGAATGCCGCGAGGGCGACGAGCGCGTCACGGCCATCCTCGGGGCGCTCGCCCATCGCGAGACTGCGCTCGCCGTCGCTGCCGAACGCGCCTTCATGGCCGCGGTCGAGGGCAGCTGCCGTCTGCCGATCGCCGCCCACGCGATGCGGTCGTCCGATTCGGAGCTCGAGCTCCGAGCGTTCGTCGCCGATCCCGACGGCTCGCGCATCCGCCGCGGCAGCCGCCGGGCGCCGTTCCCCGATACGGCCGAGGCGGCAGAGCGTCTCGGCGCCGATCTGGGTCGCGAGCTCGCCTGACAGCGCGCCTTCTGCCCAAGAACCGCACCGAACCATTGGGGCCTTGGTGTAGGCTCGGCTCCGACGTTATCGATGGGGGAATGGTGACAAGCGACGCATTCGACGACCGCGCCGTATTCGTCACGGGCCCCGTGGTCGTCTT
This sequence comes from uncultured Polyangiaceae bacterium, assembly GCA_938004815.1. Taxonomy (GTDB): domain Bacteria; phylum Myxococcota_A; class Polyangia; order Polyangiales; family Polyangiaceae; genus Xiheicaenibacterium. The sequence continues at coordinate 2,070 of CALKVR010000081.1, forward strand.
TCAATGGCGCAACGAGCCCGGCTGGCCGGTCGACTACGTCTCGCCGAATGCGGGCGAGGTCTTCGGCTATCCGTCCGACGACTTCCTGTCCGGGCGCGTGGTGTACGCCGACCTGATCCTGCCCGAGGACGCGCCGCGGGTTGCCAGCGAGGTGGCGGCGGCGACCTCGAGCGATGCCACCTCGTTCGTGCACGAGCCGTACCGCGTCCGGCATCGCTCGGGCGGCGTGCGGTGGCTCTACGACTCCACACGCATCAAGCGACGCGCCGACGGCTCGGCGCAGGCGTTCCTGGGCTACGTCATCGACATCACCGATCGAGTCGCGGCCGAGACCGAGAAGCGCGATCTGGAGCGGCGCCTGAACCACAGCCAGAAGCTCGAGAGCCTCGGCGTCCTCGCCGGGGGCGTCGCGCACGACTTCAACAACGTGCTGACCGGCATTTTGGCCCACGCTGGGCTCGTGCGCCGAACGCTCACGACGCCGCCGCCGGACGTGACGGACAGCCTCCAGCAGATCGAGAAGCTCGCGCAGCGCGCCTCTCACCTGACGCGACAGCTCCTCGCGTACGCAGGCAAAGGCCGCTTCGTCGTCGAGGCGCTGGATCTGTCGGAGATCGTCCGAGAGCTGGTCGCGATGCTCGAAATCGTCCTGCCCAAGAACGCCACCCTGAAACTGGAGCTCGAGCGCGACTTACCGAGCGTGGTCGCCGACCGCGGCGAAATGCAGCAAGTCGTGATGAACCTCCTCACCAATGCGTCCGAGGCGTTACGTGACGAGCCCGGCGAGGTGACGATCGCGACGAGCTTGCGCCACCTCGACGCCGCCGAGATCTCCGCGACGTTCTCCGACGACGGGCTCGAGCCCGGCGACTTCGTGCACCTCGAGGTCTCGGACACGGGCAGCGGGATGACCCCCGACGTACGCGCCAGGCTCTTCGACCCCTTCTTCACCACCAAGCAATCGGGGCGCGGGCTCGGGATGTCGGCCGTCTTGGGGATCGTCCGCGCCCACCACGGCGCGATCCGCGTCGACTCCGCGCCCGGTCGAGGCACCACGTTCCGGCTTTGGTTTCCCTGCTCGGCGCACCCCGTTTCGGTGCCGTCGGTGCCGCCGCCGGCGGGACCGTGGCGCGGCGCGGGCACGGTGCTCATCGTCGACGACGAGGCGGCGATTCGCTCGGCGCTCGGCACGCTGGTCGGTGACATGGGCTTCTCGATCCTGCTCGCCGAGAACGGCCGCCACGCCCTCGAGCTGTTCGACGCGGCGCCCGGCGACGTCGTCCTCGTCCTCTTGGATTTGACGATGCCGCTGATGGGCGGCGCCGAAGCGTTCGCTCGGCTGCGGGCCCGCGCCCCGACGCTGCCCGTCATCATGATGAGCGGGTACAGCGAGCAACAGGCCTTCGATCGTCTGAGCGGCGAGAGCCGCACCGGGTTCCTCGGCAAGCCATACTCGGTCGACGCGCTCGAGGCGCTCATCCGCTCGCTCCTCGCCGAGGGCAACGGTGCCGAGCCCTGTTAGGATGCGGCGCTCGCATGACCGCCCTCCAGAACCGCGGCCAAGTCGCCATCGTCTTGCACGCGCACCTGCCCTATGTGCGCGCGCGCGAGACGTCCGAGCGCGTCGAGGAACAGTGGCTCTACGAAGCGTTGTGGGAGTCGTACCTCCCGCTCCTCGGCGTGATCGAGCGCGCCGCAGAGCAGGCCGGCGCCCCACGCCTCACCATCTCGCTTTCGCCGCCCCTGCTCTCGATGCTGCGCGACGCCCACTACGCCCGTGGCTTCGAGGCGTTCACCTCGCGCCTCTCCGACATCTGCGAGCGGGCGACGCGCGACGATCGGCTCGCGCCGGCGGCGCTCGATCACCGGGCGCGCCTCGACGACGCGCGCAAGCGGTGGGGCGGGGCGCGGCGCGACGTACCGCGCGCCTTCGCCGACCTCGCCACCGGCGGCGCGATCGAGCTCACCACGACGGCGGCGACCCACGCGTTCTTGCCCGCGGTCCTCACGCCCGCAGCCGTGCGCGCGCAGCTCCGCCTCGGGCGCCGGTATTTCCGCAGCACGACGGGGCTCACGCCCGGCGGGCTCTGGCTTCCCGAGTGCGGGTACGACGAGCGCCTCGCCGCGGACGTGGCCGCCTCCGGCGCGCGCTGGGTCGTGCTCGAGGAGCACGGCGTCGATCTGGCCAAGCCGCGCCCCGCGGGCGCCCCTTTCGCGCCCATCGTCTCACCGGAGGGGGTCGCAGTCTTTGGTCGAGCGGCGGAGCTGGTCGGCAGGGTCTGGTCGAGCGCGCGCGGGTACCCGGGCCACGCGGCATACCGCGAGTTCCACCGCGACCTCGCCGATGTCGCGCCCGGGCTCGTCGGCGACGGCTGGATCGGGCCGACCGGCATCCGGCCCTTTTCGGTCACCGGCGCCACCGCCGACAAGGCGCCCTACGCGCCAGACCGCGCCCGCGGCATGATCGCCGAGCACGCGCACGACTTCGTGCGGCGCATCGACGCCGCCCTCGGGCAGTCGTCGCAGAGAGCCCCCCTCGCCGTGCTCGCCTTCGACGCCGAGCTGTTCGGCCATTGGTGGTGGGAGGGTCCGGCATTCCTCGAGGCGGTGCTGGCGCTGCTCGGCGAGCGTGCGATCTCGCTGGGCGCTTACCTCGAGCGCGACCCCGAGCTCGAGGTCGCCGAGCCCCGGACCA
>CALKVR010000082.1 GCA_938004815.1 uncultured Polyangiaceae bacterium
GGCGTATGCAGTTCTCGACGATGATGACGGAGCCGTCGACGACGAGCCCGAAGTCGATCGCGCCGAGGCTCATCAGGTTGCCGCTCGTCTTGGTCTCGAACATGCCCGTCACCGCGATCAGCATGCTGAACGGGATGGCGAGCGCGGCGATGACGGCCGCGCGGAGGTTTCCGAGGAGCAAGAAGAGCACGACGACGACGAGCGCCGCGCCCTCGAGCAGGTTCTTGGAGACGGTGTCGAGCGTGGCGTCGACGAGGTACGTGCGGTCGTAGAGCGTTCGGATCGTCACCCCCGGCGGGAGCGACTTCTGCACCACGGCCAAGCGTTCGCGTACGCGCGTGGAGACGTTCCGGCTGTTCTCGCCGACGAGCATGATGGCGGTGCCGATCACCGCCTCTTCGCCGTCGACCGTGGCGGCGCCGGTCCGAAGATCCTTTCCGATGCCGACCGTCGCGACGTCCATCACGCGGACAGGCACGCCGTCGCGTGTCGTGAGGGTCACGCGCTCGATGTCGGCCTCGTCGTGCAGGAGGCCCGTCGTGCGGACCAGGTACTGCTCGCCCTTGCTCTCGACGTAGCCGCCGCCCGAGGCGCCGTTGTTCTTCTCGAGCGCCTCGAGCACGTCGTGGAACGACAAGCCCTGGGCCACCAGGCTCGTCGGGTCGGGCGCCACCTGGTACAGCCTCTCGTAGCCGCCGATCGCGTTCACCTCGGTGACGCCCTCGACGGTGCGGATTTGCGGCCTGACGACCCAATCCTGGATCGTCCGGAGGTCGACCAGGTCGTAGGGCTTGCCGTCGGGGCGGCGCGCGTCGGGGGAGGCCTCGACCGACCACATGTAGATCTCGCCGAGACCTGTAGCGATCGGGCCGAGCTCGGGCTCGACGTTCGACGGGAGCGCGCCCTTGGCCGAGGCCAAACGCTCTGCCACGAGCTGGCGCGCCCAGTAGATGTCGGTGCCGTCGGCGAACACCAGCGTGACCTGCGAGAGCCCGAACCGCGAGAGCGAACGCACCTGCTCGAGGTTGGGGAGGCCGCCCATGACCGCCTCTATCGGGTATGTGACCTGTCGCTCGACCTCGACCGGCCCGAGGGCCTGGACGGGGGTGTTGATCTGGACCTGGACGTTGGTGATGTCGGGGACGGCGTCGATCGGTAGCCGCGTGAAGTTGTAGGCACCGAACGCGCCCACCGCGACCGTCATCAGCACCACCAGCCAGCGGTGGTGGACCGAGAACCTGAGGAGGCGCGAGAGGAGGCTCATCATCGTGCGTGCCTCAGTGATCGTGCCCCGCCGCGCCCTTGCCGAGCTCGGCCTTGAGGGTGAAAGCCCCCTTGTGGACGTATCGCTCGCCGGCGGCGAGCCCGTCGACGATCTCGACCACGGGGCGGTCGCCCGAGAACCCGGCGCGCCCGAGCCCCACGAGCCGCGCCTCGAACGTGCCCTCTTCATCGACGAAGACCACGGGCTTGCCCCCTATCGTCATGACGGCATCGTCAGGTATGACGACGGCGGCGTCGGCCTCTTCGATCGCCACGTCGGCGGTCACGAACAGGCCCGCCTTCCACTGCGACCCGGGGTGGTCGAGCACGATGCGAGCCTGCGCCGACCGCGTCCGCTCCGAGGCGAGCGCGGCGATGAAATCGATCTTGCCGACGACCGGCTCGGCGATGCCGTCGGCTCGGATCCGCGCAGCCTGGCCGACCTCGACCCGCGCGAGGTCCTTGGCAAAGACGCTCACCTCCACCCAGAGCTTGCTCAGATCGGCGACCACGAACGTCCGGGTGTCCTCCTTGAGGACCTCGCCGACGGCGATGTGCTTCTCGACGATGGTGCCGTCGAAGGGCGCGAGCAGCGGATAGCCCGAGCCCCCACCCGGCGAGCCCGACGCGGCGAGCGCCTGGTTGGCTGCGTCGCGATCGATCTTGGCCTCCGCGAGCTCTTTCTTGGCGGTGAGGAGATCTTTCTCGGGGACGATCGAGTCTTTGAACAGCTTCTCGACGCGGTCGAGGTTGGATTGCGCGAGCTTGACGCGCTCGCCCGCGGACCGCGCCTCACGCGTGATGTCGGCGAGCTCGCGGCTCTCGAGGGTGGCGAGCGTCTCGCCCTTCTTCACGGTGTCGCCGATCCTCTTTTTCACTTCGCGGACCGTCCCCGCCACCCGCGGCGTGACGTGCGACAGGGCGTCGGCGTTGAGGCGCATCTCGCCGGGGAGCGAAAGCACCGCCGAGACCTTCCCGGGGCCGGCTGCGGTCAGCTCGATCCCGCCGTTCTTGATGGCCGCCTCCGACAGCTTCACCCGACCGGCGGAGTGTTTCTCGTGTCCGTGATCGTCGTGCCCTTCGTGCCCGTGATCGTCGTGCCCCTTCTCGCCGTGGCCCTCTTCGGCGTGCCCCTTTTCGCCGTGGCCATGGTCGTCGTGGTCACCGTCGAGACCGTGGAGCTCGTGCTCGACGAGGATCGTCGCGCCGATCGCGAGAGCGACGCCTGCGATCGACACGACGAGCCACATGGCGGTGCGCTTGGGGCCGCGCATCGAGCGGGGCGGCTCGGAGTTCATTTCGCCCCCTGCGCGAAGCGCGCGTCGACGGCGGAGATCGCGGCCGCGAGCTCGCGGTCGAGCTGCTCCGACTGGGTTGCCACGACCTCGCGTTGCAGCGAGAGCAGATCGGGCAGCCCGATCTCGCCCGCCTGGAACGCCTTCTTGCCGAGCTCCAGGTTCTGTTTCAGCGCGTCGACCCCGAGCCCCGCGAACGCGTCGGCGGCCGCTCGCTGGTGCGTGTAGACCTCGCTCGACGACGCGGCCTCGTTCTCGGCCTCGGCGCGCCGCTGCTCGATCTCGGCTTCGATGCGCCGCGCACGCGCCGCCGCCTCGGCCCCGAGACCTTGCGAGCGCTCGAAGATCGGGAGCGTCAAGCCGAGCACGCCTTGGATCGTGTGCACGCGCTTGTCCTCGAACCCGTACTGCGCGCCGAACGTGAGGGCAGGCCACGCCAGCGCGTCCGCGAGCACCTCCTCGGCGCGAGCCATCGCGAGGTCGGCCTCGAGCGCGCGCATGTCGGGGCGGCGCCGAAGCCAGTCGGACGGGCGGGTCCGCGGCGGCTGGATGTCGGCGAGGCTGCCGCGCACCGCGATGATCGTCCCGGGCGCGAGGCCCAAGAGGAAGCGCAGCTCGCCGAGCGCCATGGCGCGGTCCGCCTCGCGTGCGCGGACCTCGGAGGCGGCCCGTGCCAGCGAGCCGTTCGCGACGTTCAGCTCGAGGAGCGTGCCGTCTCCGGCCTGCCGGCGGCGAGTGGCGGTCTGGGCGTTCTCGGTTGCGAGGGCTTCGATCTGACGAGCGAGCTCGAGCCGCCCCTCGGCCCACACCGCGCGGGCGAAAGCCTTCGTGGCGACGCGCTCGACGTCACGCGTCGTGGCGTCGGCGTCGGCCCTGGCCTTGTCGATGCCGGCGCGGGCGGCGTCGACGCGCGCCGAGAGTCCGCCCCCCAGGTCGATCGTCTGGGTCAGCCCGACGTCGAGGGCGACGGTGATCTCGTCGGCGCCGTCGGTGAATCGCGGCCCGGCTGCCGCTTCGAGCACCGGGTTCGATCGCGGGAACACCTCGGCGTCGGTCAGCTTCGCTTCGGCCTCGGCGATGCGCCGCTTCGAGACGCGCTGCGCCGGCGAGCGCTCGCGGACCCGCGCGACCACCGCGGACAGATCGAGCGACACCGCGGCCTCTCCCGCCCTCGGTGGCGGACGGGGCGTGACGGCTTGAGCCCGCGCCGTGGAAGCGCAGGAAAAGAGAACGGAGGCCGACAAAAGGGCCAATACGACACGCATGGTGTCCTCGCCTGGATCGAGATGGACGTCGGAGCCGCGGATCGCGGGGGCGACCGGCTCATGCACGAGGTCGAGTCAGGCGGAGGCGCGTGGCACTTTCGGCGGCGGCCCACGCTCGTCTTGCGTGGCGAGATCGGACGGCGACCCGAGCACGATCGTCTGCTCGTCCAGGTAGGTCGGGACCGTCAGGGCTGTCGCATGCGGAGTTGTTTGCGTGCCGTGGTGCGCGCAGGCCAGGCAGCAGTGGCAGTTGGGCCCGCAGTCGCAGCGACCCTCGTCGTCGTCGGGGCACTCGCCCGTCTCGGCGGCGTGCGCGTCGTGTGCGTCCACGACCTCGACGAGCACCGTCTGCCAGGCGTTGATCCCGAGCAGCAGGTACGCCGTCGCCACGAGCCACCAGAGAGCTCGAGGCAACCGGAGGACGCGGGCTCGGTCACGCACGCCGAGGGAGGATAGCCGAAAGAACGCCCTTGGGACGTTTTTCGCACACTTGCCCATCAAGCGGCGTCGGTCACACTTCGCGGCCATGCTCCGGCTCGCCCCGATCTCGCTGGCGGGCCTCGCGCTCGGGTGCGCGTCGGCTGCGCCTGCGCCGCCGGTGAAGCCGGAGGGGCCCGTCCCGGCCAAGCTCGCCGTCGAGGCGCCGGCCGGCAGCGACGTGTACGTCGACGGCGTCCTCGTCGGCGTCGCTCCGCTCGAGGCACCGGTCGACGCGGACCCCGGCAAGCACGCGGTGCAGGTGACGCTGAACGGCCACGAGCCTTTCGCGCGATCGGTCGTTCTCACGCGGGGCCGCACCGATACGCTCGTCGTCGATCTCGACGAGACCGACCAGCGCAAGGGGGCGTGGGCCTCGATCGGTGTCGGCGCCGCCTCGCTGACGGCGGGGATCATCCTCGGCGTGCTCTCGGTCGTCGAGCACCGCGAGAGCCGTGACATCC
>CALKVR010000083.1 GCA_938004815.1 uncultured Polyangiaceae bacterium
GGTCCAAGCGGCGATCGCCTCGCGCTGATGCGGAAAGGGGCTCCGCTCGGCGCGCGGGACCAGGTCGAGCTCCGTGTAGCCGCGCGCGTCGTCGGTGACGTCCAGGCCGCGACGCTTGAGCTCGACGATCGCGTCACGGTACACCATGGCGGGCGCACGGAACGCGTCCTCACGCGCGTCCCACACGAACGCGTCGGGCGCGCTCGCGTCGCCGAGACCCGTCAGGCGTACGGTTCCGCCGTGAAAGTCGAGCCGCGCCACGGGCACGACATGTAGCATGCCCGAATGAGCGTTTCGCTCGCCCCGGGCTTCTTGATCGCGTCGCCGCCGCTGGGCGACCCGAACTTCGAGCGGACGGTCGTGCTCCTCGCGCTCCACGGCCCGCGCGGCGCCCTGGGCTTCGTCGTCAACCGCGTCGCGCCGCTCAAGCTCGGCGAGGTGATGGGCCTCGCGGGCTACGGCGAGCGCCCCGCGGCGGCCGAGGGCGTCGTGTTCGTGGGCGGCCCGGTAGAGCCCGGCTCGGGCTGGGTGCTCTGCGGCGACCCCATCCTGGCGGGCGGAGCCGAGGGGGTGATCGACGTGACCGAGCAGGTGAAGATCAGCTCGTCGCGCCACGCCTTCGACGCGCTCGCTCGGGATCTCGAGTCGGCGCAAGGCGCCGCGGGCGAGCGCGTCGTCTTCCTCGGTTACAGCGGCTGGGGCCCGGGTCAGCTCGAGGGCGAGATCGCGCAGGGGGCTTGGTTGCCTGCGCCGTTCGACCCCGGCGTCGTGTTCACCGTCGACGTCGAGCGCCGCTGGGAGGCGGCGCACGCGCTCATCGGGGTCTCGCCTGCGATGGGCATCGGCATGCGAACGGTCGGCGAGGCCTGAGCGGCGTCAGCGCCCGCGCTCGTGAAAGAGCAGGACCTCGATGGTGCCCGTCTCGCGTAGCCACGGCTGGTCGTGCGGGCCGGGGGGCACGCGCAGCACGTGCGGCACGCTCAGCTTCTTCAGCTCCTTCGAGAGCGCGCGCACCGCGTCGGCGAACGGATCGGCCTCGCTCGAGAGGAGCTGGAGCGCGAGCTTCGGGTTCTGCTCGCGCGCCTTTTTCAGGGCCTTGGCCCACGGCTCGGCGCGCGCGGTGCTGAGCGCGGGCTGAACCATGCCGAGCGCGCCGTATCGGGTCGGGTGGGCGAGCACCGTCTCGAGCGCGATGGGGCCCCCCATCGAGCAGCCCTCGATCGAGGTGGCGTCGGCGGTCTCGAGGACGGGCGCTACCTTGCGCGCGGCCGGAATGAGCTCGGTCGTGAGCCAGTCGGCGTACTCGCGCTGCGGCGTCGCTCGGTCTCCCATCTGCCGGACGTTGGGCGTGAACGGGCAAAGGACGGCGACTCCGCGAAAAGCGTTTCGATCGAGGCTCTCGTTGACCTCGGCCAGGCGCTCGACGGTCCAGTACTTGCGCTTCGGGTCTCGCGCGATGGGGGGCGAGCGCAGCCGCTCGTAAGATGTTCGGAGCCCATACAGATCCAGCCATGCGCGGATCCCGAGGGATGGGTCCTTGGACTCGCCGAGGCCGTGGAGCGCCACGACGAGCCGGACCTTTTCGCCCTCGGCGAGGTGGGTCGGGACGAGCAGGTTCGCGCGGCTCGCGTGCTTGCCTTTGACCTCCACCTCACGCACCTCGAACGAGGGGATCGCGGCCGACGCGCTGCGCTGGCGCGCGGTCGCCGCCGCAGCGCCGAGGGCGAGACAGGCGCGCAGGAGCGACCGGCGGCGGAGGTGCTCCGCCCTCGCCGGAGGGGAGGGGGGCCGGGGGGGGGAGTCCACGGGATCAAGCGTCATCTAGCACTTTTGCGTGCCCTTTCTCATCAAACCGTTCCGGTGGCCCTTTTTCGTCGAGAAGCGGATACCGTACCCCTTCCAAGCTCATGGAATCGGGGACCAAAGGGCCGCCGCTCCGGATCGAACAGCTCGCCGCGTACCTCGAGGACCAGCTCGCCCACGAGCAGCAAGTCCTCGACCTGCTCGTCGTGGCGCAGGCGCGTGGTCAGCTCAACACCGAGCTCTGGGACAAGCTCCACGCCGCCGCGCTCCGCGACGACCGCCTCGTCGAGCTGGCGAACGCCTACGAGAAGCTCGGCCAGGACAGGCGCGTCAGGATCATGCCGCCGCAGCACCAGGCGCAGGTGTTCCTGAACGCATCGCGGTTCTTCATGCGGGCGCTCGGTGACGTCGACGCCGCCGAGAGCTCGCTCGAGCGCGTGCTCGGGCTCGTCCCCGGTCACACCGAGGCGTTCGAGCTGCTCAAGCGCATCCTCGACGACAAGGGCGATCGCGACAAGCTCGCTGGCCTCTACCTCGCGTCGGTCGGCCCGAAGACCGACAAGGACGTCGCGCTCGCGAGCCTCCGCGCCGCGCTCGAGCTCTTGCCCGAGGACGACGCCGATCGCGCGACCAAGGTCGCGCAGCAGATCCTCCGCCTCGACCCCGGTGACGAGGGCGCGCTCGGTGCGCTCGACGCGCGCCTCACCGCCGCGGGCAAAGACCCGGAGCTCGCGCGCGCTCTCGAGCAGGCGCTCGCCGCCGACGCGCAGATGCCCGACGAGCGCAAGCTCGCCATCCACGCGCGTCTCGTCGAGCTCTACGACGACCGCCTGCCCGAGGTCGAGCGCGCGATGCCGCACGTGGAGGCGCTCTTGGCGGCCGATCCCGCGAGCGCCCTGGGCCGGCGGGTCGCCACGCGCCTCGTGACCAACCGAGGGATGTCGGCGCGCGCCGCGGCCGCGCTCGAGAAGGTCTACGAGGCCGAGGGCGACGCGGGCAGCGTCGCGCAGATGCTCGCGGTGCAGATCGAGCAGCTGCGCGGCCCCAAGCGGGCCGACCTCCAGAAGCGTCTCGCGTTCATCCTGCTCGACCTGGGCGACGAGCCCACCGCCTACACCAACCTCGAGGCGGTGATGGCCACCGACCCGAGCGACGACGACGTCCGCGATCGCTACGTCGAGCTCGCGCAACGGTTGGGCAAGCAAGCCGACGCGAGCAAGATGCTCTCTCGCGCTGCCGCCGCCGTAAAAGACCCTGCCGCCCGCGCGCGCGTGAACCTGCAGACGGGGCGGCTCATCGCCGACGTCGGCGATCTCAAGCGAGCCCGCGTCATGTTGCAGGGTGTCTTCGACCAAGCCGACGGCACGACGGCGCTCGAGGCGGCCCGCGCGCTCCGCGACATCGTCGAGAGCGCGGGCGACACCAAGGCGCTGGCCCCGGTGCTCGAGGGGATCGCGAAGCACTCGGACGACCCCGACGAGAAGCTCGGGGTGCTGCGCCGCCTGTCGGCGCTCTACGAGAGCGAGCTCCGCGATCTGCCGGCAGCCATCTCGGCCCGCAAGCGGGCGCTCGAGCTGGACGCGACCGCCGAGCCCGAAGAGCTGGAGCGCCTCCTCGAAGCGCGAGGTGACTTCAAGACGCTCGCCGAGGTGATGGAGATCCGCGCCGGCGCCATGCCGGTCGACGACGAGCGCCGCGAGATGCTCGTTCGCGCCGCGCGGATGCGCGCGCAGCAGGGCAGCGACCCCGAAGGCGCCACCGAGACGCTCCTCCGCGTGCTGCGCGAGCACGGTCCGTCGCGCGAGCTGCACGCCGAGCTCCTCGACGCGCTCTACGAGACGGGGCGCATGGCCGAGCTCGCCGAGGTGCTGAGCGCCGAGCTCGATCTCGCGCCCGCCGACGAGCGCCCCGACCTGCTCTCGCGCCTCGGCCAGGCGCTGTCGGCGGTAGGTCGTCACGAAGAGGCGCTCGCCGCCTTCGGCGAGGTGCTCGCCCACGTGCCCGACGAGCCTATCGCGCGGGCGGCGGTGGCAGAGATCCTCGAGACGTCCGAGGCCACGCTGGTGCCCGACTCTGCCGCCGACGGTCGCGATCTGCGCCTCCGCGCGAGCGAGGTCCTCGCGCCACTCCAGCGCTCCGAGGGCGATCTGCCTTCGCTCGTTCGGACGCTCGAGGTGCGCGCCGAGCTCCACCTCGAGGCGCCCGAGCGCTTGCTGGCGCTGGCCGAAGCGTTCGAGCACGTCGACACGCTCGGCAAGGACCGCATCAAGGCGCTCTTCTTGGCAGGCCGCGGGCTGCGCGAGGCGGTGATACATGACGTCGAGGCCGTCCCGGACTGGCTCGATCGCATCTCGTCGCGCGAAGACCGCGGCCCCTCGAGAGCCGCCATCGCCGAGACGCTCGCGAGCGCCCTTCGCGACCGCGTGATCGATCACCCCGCGCTCGCCCGGCTCGCGCAGCGTACGGGTGAGGCC
>CALKVR010000084.1 GCA_938004815.1 uncultured Polyangiaceae bacterium
GCGCGGCCCAGGGGCCGTCGGCGGCGGCCGCCGCCGCGAAGTCGAGCGAGAAGAGGTCGAGCCCGGCGTAGAAGACGTAGCTGACGGTGGCGAGGAACCAGAAGCGCGCGCGTGGCAGCCTCGCGAGCAGCCACGAGACGACGAAGACGACGGTGAAGAACTTCGCGAACGCGAGCGTGTTGAACAGCATCTGCGGCGCCGGCCGGTTCTAACACCGCCCGCGCGGGGCGGCGAAGAACCGGCCGGGTGGGGGTGATTGGGCCGCCCGCGCGCCCCCGTGCTATCGAAACCGGGTAGTGGCAGCAGGGTCCCCCACCGAGCCGCGTGGTGACGAGAGCGCCTTCGGCGAGCTGGTCTCGACCGTCGCCAAAGACGACCGGGCGGAGAACCGCGCCGAAGACGGGAGCACCCTCGTCGCCAGCAGCTTTCCCGTCTCGCGCAAGGTGGCGCTCGCCGGCGCCCTCCTGGGCGCGCTGTTGCTCCTGCCCTACGCGCACCCCGCGCTGAAGCGCTTTCGTGTGCTCACGCCGGGCGTCTCGTTCCTCGACCACGAAGAGCAGCCAGCGAGCAACATCCCCGAGCCGGTCGACACCGTCGGTGAGGCAGCGCTCCCCGGCCCGACCGACGATCAGCAGGCGCGCGCGGCCGAGCTCGATGCGCTGCCGAACCAGTCCAAGGGCCCCATCGCGCAAGCGAACCAGGGCCTGCCGATCCCGCCGGCGCTCAAAGAGGGCAAGCCGCCGATCCCGATCGATCTGCCGAACGAAGCGGCACTCGACAAGTTCTACGAGAAGCTCCTGGCCGTCGAGCAGAAGCAGGCCGGCCAGATCGCTCGCATCGTCTACTACGGCGACTCGATCGTCGCGTCCGACTTCATCACGGGCAAGCTGCGGCGGTTGTACCAGTCGCGTTTCGGTGACGCGGGGCACGGCTACGCCCTCGTCGCCAACGCGTTCCCGGGTTGGTTTCACATCGACGTCTCGCGAAAGTCGAGCGACCAGTGGAAGACGTCACGCTGCATCGGCCCCTACGCCGAAGACGGCCTGTACGGCCTCGGGTGCGTCAGCTTCATCGCGCGGAGGCCCGACGAGTGGTTCATGATGGGCACGGCCGACAAGGACGAGTGGGGTCGGAGCGTGTCGCGCTTCGAGCTCGAGTACCTCGAGCAGCCGGGCGGCGGTGAGGTCGACCTCATCCTCGACGAGCAGAAGCACGCGTCGCTCTCGACCGACGGTCCCGAGAAAAAGGTCAGGTGGCACACCGTCACCGTGCCCGACGGTCCCCACAAGCTCGAGGTGCGCACGACCAGCGACAAGGAGACGCGCCTCTTCGGGATGCGGATGGAGCGCGACGTGCCTGGCGTCACGCTGAGCGCGCTCGGAATCACCGGCGCTCGCGCTCGGTTCCTCGACAAGCAGGACGACGCCCACTTCGCCGAGGTGCTCGCGGGCGCGAAGCCCGACCTCGTCGTGCTCGCGTTCGGCACCAACGAGGTCGGAGACGGGCGCATGGCCTTTGACGAGAAGGGGCACCTCTCGAAGGACCCGATGGGCGACTACGAGCGCAGCCTCGACGCGGTGATGGCGCAGGTGGAGACGGCCTGCCCCAATGCGAGCTACATGCTCGTCGGCCCGCCCGACATGGCGTCCAAGGACGCCTCGCAAGGCAACGCCAAGCCGATGGTCGCCATCTACGTCGGCCACCAGATGAACGTGGCGAAGAAGCGCGGCTGGGCCTACTGGAACCAGCAAAAGGCGATGGGTGGGCCGGGGTCGATGTGGAGCTGGGTGCAGGCCGGCATGGGCAACAGCGACATGATCCACCCCACCGGCTCGGGCGGGAACGCGCTCGGCCAGATGCAGTACCTGGCGGTGATGGAGGGGTACGAGAAGTACAAGTCGGAGAAGCGCTGAACGACTACGATCGACTCATGGCTTCTCGACGGTTCGTCCTCGGCTTGGTCCTCGCTTCGGCTCTCGGGTGCAGCGACGACGGGGAGGCGCCCGACGGCTCGGGTGGCGCGTCGTCGAGCGCGTCCACCGGCATCGACCTCGAGCTCGGCATCGGGACCGACATCGGCAACGAGCTCGAGCTCCTCTTCGGGATCGGGCGGCGGGTGCCCCGACATCACCTGCGCGCTCGACTGCCCGAGCGGCCTCTGGGACGACCTCGACGGTTGCCCGACCTGCACCTGTGCGCCGCCCGAGGTGCAGCTCTGGGTGCAAGGCATCCAGAAGAACCCTGCGCATCTGGACATGACCACGGTCGGCAGCAAGTTCATCGGTGGCATCGATCGTTGGGTGTTCGATTTCACCTGGGACTACGACGATCCGATGGCGAGCGACGACCAAGAGGTCGTGACGGCTACCGTGCGCGTCCAAGATCTGCCGATGTACGAGATCACCGAGACCAACGTCAGCTGGTTCTCGCCCGGCGACGACGGCATGCCGCTCGAGCTCATGGGCGGCACGTACACGCTCTACGGGTTTGGCGTCATCAACGACACCCTCATACCCCTCGCCGGCTTCCTCTCGATTCGCCGCGTGGGCGACACGTTCGAAGGCGGCGTGTTCCTCTTCATGGAGGGGGCAGGGCCGGCCGGTGCCGTCGACGCAGGCGGACCGTTCAGCATTCCCGTACCCTGACTCCGAGTCGACCACCGACGCCGACCCTCGCACGAGGTCATGCCCATGAGCTCACCCCCCCGACCCCCCTCACGCCGCGAGGGGGGCGATCAAGGTCTGGAGACGAAGCTCGTCCACGCCGGTGAGCCGCGGCCGCGCTTCGGCCGGGCCGTCGTCACGCCGATCTTCCAGTCGTCGACGTTCGCGATGGAGGGCGAGGTCGGCTACCACGACATCAAGTATGGCCGGCTCTCGAACACGCCGAGCCATGAGGCGCTGCACGGCAAGTTGGCCGCGATCGAGGGCGGCGAGGCGGCGCTCGTCACCGCGAGCGGCATGGCGGCGATCACGAGCACGCTGCTCGCGATGCTTCGGCCGGGGGACCACTTGATCGCGGTCGAGGCGCCGTATGGCGGCACCCACGACCTGATCGTGCACGACTTGGCCGAGCTCGGCATCGAGCACACGTTCGTCTCCGGCAGCGATCCGAGCGCGTGGACGAGGGCGCGCCGGTCGACGACGAAGGTCTTCTATGCCGAGACCATGACCAACCCGCTCCTGCGCGTCGCCGAGCTGCCGGGGGTCGCGGCGTTTGCGCGGGCGCACGGGCTCACGTCGGTGATCGACAACACCTTCGCGTCTCCGGTGCAGTTTCGGCCCCTCGCGCATGGCTTCGACGTGGTCGTCCACAGCGCGACCAAGTATTTGAATGGCCACTCCGACGTCATCGCCGGCGCCGTGATCGGCTCGGCCGAAACGGTCGCCGCGATCAAGCGCAAGGTCGATCACCTCGGCGGCTCGCTCGACGCGCACGCGTGCTTCCTCCTGCAGAGAGGGATGCGCACGCTGTCGCTTCGCGTTCGACACCAGGCCGCGACGGCGCTTCGCCTGGCGCAAGCTCTGGAGGCAAACCCGGCGGTCGCGCGCGTGCACCACCCGGGCCTCACGTCGCACCCCGATCACGCGCGCGCCCGCGAGCTCCTGGACGGATTCGGGGCCATGCTCGCCTTCGAGCCCGCGGGGGGCGTCGACGCGGCCCGCCGTTTCTGTGGTCGGCTCACGCTCGGGGTGGATGCGCCCAGCCTAGGCGGCCCCGAGACCCTCGTGACGCTGCCCTCCAAGACCAGCCACGCCGGGCTCGACCCCGCGATGCGCCGGTCGCTCGGCATCGCCGACGAGCTCGTGCGCGTCTCGGTGGGGCTCGAGACGGCCGAGGATCTGATCGCCGACTTCGAGCAAGCGCTGTCGAAATGAAGGCGCGACGCTTCGCCACGCGTCCCGGCGTGCACGCGTACGTCGTCGGGTTCGTCGCGTGGTTCGTTGCCGCGATCGCGATGATGATCGCAGCGAAGAGCGGCGACGTACCGCCGCCGGCCGTGCTGCTCCTGCCGATGTTCGCCGGTCTGGTCGTGACGTTGCTGAAGTGGCCACCGTCGTTCCAAGTCGGTGCGGACGGCATCTCGGTGGGCCACCTGTTTCGTCGCGAGTTCATTCCGGTCGGCGAGATCGCAAAAGTCGAGACATTCGGCAGCCCCCAGCCGACGGGGATTCGTGTCCATCGGCGTGCCGCTCCACCCCGGGATCTCGTCATGATCGGAATGACGGCGGTGATCCCGGTCGCCCTCGACGCGGTCGACGACGCGGTGCGAGGCGCGCGGGAGAAGCGCTCCCGTGCGCTCGGTGGGCTCGACCGCGGAGGGCGCTCGCTCGAAGCCTGGCGGGATGACGTGCGGCGTTTGATCAAGGGCGGGTTTCGCGAAGCCGCGCTCACCGCCGACGATCTGGGGGCGATCCTGGACGACCCGTCTGCCAAGCTGGAGCACCGTGTCGCCGCGGCTCTCGCGCTGCGCGAAGACGCGGGAGCGCGCGCCCGCATCCGCATCGCCGCC